>JALEOU010000090.1 GCA_022766945.1 Fusicatenibacter sp.
CTATGATTTAGCCACAGCATATCAGTCTATGCACGTCAACTATTGAAACCGCCGTGTACCGAACGGTACGCACGGTGGTGTGAGAGGACGGCGGCTAATCACCGCCTCCTACTCGATTTCGAAGGAACATAAAACGCGTCCGCGCCGGGATCTGTTTTCTGTACAGCGTCCGTTGCCACCGGAACAGCAGCATTCTGTAAGATTTTCTTACACTTTGCGAAAAGGCTTTACGGTAATTCCAAAGAATGTTATGATATCAAGAGCAAAGGGTAACATTTGTTTCGAGAAGGGGAGAATCATATGAAGAAAAAGAAAAGTACGGCAAAAAGTGTTAAGAGAGCAGTTCTTACCGCTGTGGGAGGAATTTGTCTGGCCAGCGCCGGAATCTATCTGGGTGTCGGATACTATTACAGTTCTCATTTTTTTCCTCAGACAGTGATTAACGGTCTGAACTGTGCGGGACTTACCGTCGAACAGGTAAAGACGAAGATTCAGAACCGGATTCTGGAGTATTCTCTGACGCTGAAAGAGCGCGGAGGGACCTATGATGTGCTGACGGGTGATCAGATTGGTCTGACTTATGTGGATGACCAGATGGTGGAGCAGCTGCTGGAAGATCAGAATGCCTGGTCCTGGCCGATGACTATGATGAAGAAAAAGACTTATCAGTTCCAGGCAAATTCGATTTACGATAAGGAAAAACTTTTCAATTTGCTGAGTGCGCTGACCTGTTTCAAAGAAGAGTATTCGCAGGCGCCGACGGATGCATACATAACAGACAATGGCATTTCCTATGAAATTATACCGGAGACTATGGGAAATACACTGGATGGTGAAGCGGCCAAACAGGTCGTGGCAGACGCAGTGGACCGTGGAGAGACGGAAGTTGATTTTGAAAAGGAAGATTTGTATATCAAGCCGCAGATTTACCGTGATGACGAAGCGCTGAACCGGGAAGCAGAACAGCTGAATCAGCTGACGAATGCGCGGATTACCTATGATTTTGTGGATCGGAGCTATACGGTAGACCGTGCGCTGATTCAAAGCTGGCTGATTCAGGATGAAGAGGGCAACTATGGAATCGATGAGGCCAGTGCGGCAGCCTGGGTTCGCCAGATGGCTTATGAGACAGACACCTTTGGACTGGCTCACAGTTTTAAGACCAGTCTGGGACCGACGATTCAGCTGAAAGCCGGAGGTGATTACGGCTGGTGCATCAACAAAAGCAGGACGACGGAGAGCCTGATCGAGGCGATCAAAGCCGGAGCGGTGGAGAACAGAGAACCGGTGTACCTCTATTCCGGAAAAGACCGCTCTTCCAATGATATCGGCAATACCTATGTGGAGGTCTGCATTTCCGAGCAGACCATGTGGTGCTACAAGGATGGCGTATTGGTTTCCAAGACTCCGGTAGTAACCGGAAGTCATGCGACCGGATATGATACACCGGCAGGCTCTGTTTGGGCGGTAGATGCCAAGAAGAGGGACTATGACTTTACCCTGTATGATGCGCACGTCATGTTCTGGATGCCGTTCAATGAGAATGTAGGGATCCATGACTCGAGCTGGAGAACCGAATACGGCGGAGAGATCTATTTGGATAATGGCTCTCACGGATGTGTGAACACACCTTATGCCGAGGCGGAAAAAATCTATAATTCTATTGAAATCGGGGATCCGGTTATCGTATACTATAGTCTGGATGATGTGGTGGGTCCGGAGCCGACACAGGAAAACGGAATCTGATAAGCCGCAAGCTGTGGGATCTGTAAAGTCGGGAAGCGGAAACCTGAATTTGAAGTTGGATGGAAGAAGGAAATTACATATATGAAAATAGTAGTATTGGCTGGAGGAACCAGCACGGAACGTGAGATATCGATTGTTTCCGGCACAATGGTGTGCAAAGCGCTCAGAAGCAAAGGCCATGAGGCGATTCTGGCGGATGTATTCTGCGGGATTGGTGCAGAGCAGGTGGATGAAGCACTGTTTGCGGCGGAAGATTACGATGTGGATGCTGCGGCCGCTTATATGCGCAGTTTTGACGAGCATCTTGAGACTATGATCCGGGAACGCAGAGAGTTTTTCGGACCGCATATTCTGGAGCTTTGCCAGATTGCGGATGTGGTATTCCTTGCACTTCACGGTGCAAACGGGGAGGATGGAAAGGTTCAGGCAGCCTTTGACCTGTTTGGGATTCCCTATACCGGTACCGGTTATCTCAGCAGTGCCATTGCGATGGATAAATCCATGACCAAACAGTTTTTCCGCGCGCATCAGGTACCGACACCCGGCGGGGTGACACTGAGCAGAACAGACGAAGTGCGGGATCCGGCATCTTTGGGCCTCGAACTTCCTTTGGTGGTAAAGCCATGCTGCGGCGGTTCCAGTGTCGGCGTGTATATTGCGCACACCATGGAAGAGTACGATCAGGCCTTGGAGAATGCGTTTGCGTATGAACCCCAGGTTATTGTTGAGGAATATATCCAGGGAAGAGAGTTTTCTGTCGGCGTTGTGGATGGTAAGGCATACCCGATCATTGAGATTGCTCCCATCGAGGGATTTTATGATTATGTGAACAAATACAAAGCAGGTTCCACGATTGAGACCTGTCCGGCCGAGCTTTCCGGTGAGCAGACCCGCAGGATGCAGGAATATGCAGAGGCAGGTGCGGCAGCTCTTGGCATTATGAATTACTGCCGTCTGGACTTTATGATGCGTGAGGACGGAAGAATGTACTGTCTGGAGGCCAACACACTTCCGGGAATGACTCCGACCAGTCTGCTGCCTCAGGAGGCGAAGGTACTGGGAATGGATTATCCGGAGCTTTGCGAGCATTTGATTGAATTGTCTATGCGGAAGTGGAAAGGATGAGGAGAGCCGGATGAAGAATATGACACTGGAGCAGATAGCAGCCGCCTGTGGCGGTCGTTATTGCGGTCCCAAGGAAAAAAGAAACTGCGAGGTATCGGAGATTGTCACGGACAGCAGAAAAGCAGGAGAGGGATGTCTCTTTGTGGCGATTCCGGGAGCCAGAGTGGATGGTCATGATTTTATCCCCGGTGTGGTGAAGGCGGGGGCGCTTGCCGTGATCTCGGAGAAAGATCTGGGCGAAACTGATTTTCCGTATATTCAGGTAGCGTCATCGTTAAAGGCTGTCAAAGATATGGCGGAGTATTATCTGGAACAGCTGGGCATTCCGGTGATCGGTATTACCGGAAGTGTGGGAAAGACCAGCACCAAAGAGACGATTGCTTCTGTTCTTGCACAGAAATACCGGGTGCTGAAGACAGAGGGAAATTTTAACAACGAACTGGGCCTGCCGCTGACAGTATTTCGCCTGCGCGAGGAGCATCAGATCGCTGTTCTCGAGATGGGGATCAGTGATTTTGGTGAGATGCACCGGCTGGCACGGATTGCACGTCCGGATACGGCAGTCATCACGAATATCGGATGGTGCCATCTGGAAAATCTGAAGACGCGGGACGGCATTTTGCAGGCAAAGACCGAGATCTTTGATTATCTGAAGGAAGACGGCCATATCCTGTTAAATGGCGATGACGATAAACTTTCCACGGTAGGAGAAGTAAAAGGGATTACTCCGATTCGTTTTGGCCTGAATGCGAAAAATGAATATTATGCGGATGAGATTCAGTCACAGGGATTTCTGGGAATTTCCTGCAGGATCCATACGCCGGAGGGTACATTTTCCGCGCTGGTTCCAATTCCGGGGCGACACATGGTTTACAATGCACTGGCAGCCACAGCGGTGGGATGTGTTTATGGCCTGACACTGGAGCAGATCCGCAGGGGAATCGAAAGTCTGAAAGCAGTAAACGGACGATTCCATATCATAGAGACCGGACGGTATACGGTGATTGATGACTGCTACAATGCAAACCCGGTATCCATGAAGGCTTCGCTGGATGTCCTTGGCGAGGGAAGCGGAAGGAAGGTAGCGGTGCTCGGAGATATGGGCGAGCTTGGAGAGGATGAGGCCAAACTGCACGCCGAAGTGGGAACTCATGCAGCCGGATGCGGAATTGACGCGCTCTACCTGGCAGGGCCGCTGTGCGCACATCTGGCAAAGGCAGCGCAAACGGCGAATCCAGCGCTTGAGGTACGCCATTTTGGCAGCCGGGAGGAACTGCAGGAAGCACTGGGCGGTCTGCTGCAGGAAGGAGATAACGTACTGGTCAAGGCATCTCATTTCATGCAGTTTGAAAAGATCGTGGCAGCTCTGACAGAAGGTAACGAAAAATAAACAGTGTTGTTTTATAAAAGAAAAAGGACTGTGTCCGTAAATAAAAGATCAGCCCCTTTGTCCAAAGAGAGACAAAGGGACTGATCTTTTATTTGTGCGCCTGGCGGTGCACGTTTCATTTGTTGACTTGTGAATGCTTATCGAAAATTATTTTTTCAGTTCCTGGAGCATATCATGCAGAATCTGCTGGGTGTAAGTGCCGATTTCCCGCTTTTCCTCTCTGGTCAGTTCAGAAGGGAGAATCGGTGTACCATACTCAAGCGTCACATGAGTGCTGTGGATTTTCGGGAGGTGTGCCTCGAAAATCTCTCTGGAATTGATAATCGCTACCGGGACAATCGGACAGCCTGTCTTCGTTGCAATCTTAAAGGAGCCATTGTGAAACGGGAGCATATCCAGTTCACTTACCGATTTTCCGCGGGTACCCTCAGGGAAAATGAAAATGGACGTGCCGTTTTTAATCTCCTCACAGCCAGAGAGGATCATCTGGAGCCCCTGTTTGATATCTGTACGGTCAAGGAACAGGCAGTGAATGTATTTCATCCAGACGTTAAAGACCGGGAATTTGCCTAATTCTTTCTTCGCCACAAAACCGCAGGGGCCGGGCATCGTAGCATAAGTCAGCAGTATATCAAAATAGCTGCGGTGATTTCCGATATACAGCATGGCCTGATCCTTTGGCAGCTGATCCAGTCCTTTGACTGTGACTTTTACACCGGATACAAAAAGGATCACCCGAAAGATCCAGCGAATCATCGCCCGGGTGACAACATCTCTGACGTGCGGCTTTTTCAGACCAATAAGCCACAGAAACAGCAAAATGGGGAGCGTCAAAACCAGATACAAGATAACGAGGATGACAACTAAGATAAATTTCAGCATATTTTTTACTCCTGCTTTTATTCCCGAACATAGCCGCGGTCAGCGGATAGTTCCGATTCTTTACCTATCAGTATACGCATTAATTTCGTCTTATGCAACACATTTTTCGGAAATTCGACATTCCCTTCGGGGTATCTGACAAGGGAGGCATACCTGGAGAGGTATCAGCATAAAATGATAGCAAAGTGGAAACAGCCGGGGGAAATCTGTCATGAAACGGGGCTTTTTGATTCTGACTGCAGCTTTGTTTCTTTTGCTGGTGCTGAACTGCTGCAGTGTCACGGATGTCACGAAGGGTGAGCGCACGGAGATTGAATATACGGTGGTGAAAACAAATGAGATTCCCTCCGAGGTCGGGGAAATCATCAATGAGCGAAAAGAGGAGGAATTTCAGATGACCTATGAAAGCGGTGGCTATCTCTATCTTCTCCGTGGATACGGAAAACAGAAAAGCGGAGGCTACAGCATCCGGGTGGAGGAGGTTTCCGTCAGTGATGAGGCGCTGCATGTCAGGACGACTCTTCTTGGGCCGCCGGATCGGGAGGCTCAAAAAGGAGCAGTCTCCTGTCCTTACATTGTCCTGAAAACAGAAGAAAGAAGCAATCTCCCGGTAGTATTTGAAGATTAGTGCAGAGGATTGGAGTGTCAGTACAAACTGTTACATAGCAGAAGGGAGCAGTGTTTATGGAATTAGTTAAGAAAAATCTGCATCAGATGTGCGTCAAAAGTGAAGCAGTTTCGCAGATTACTTTTGATGAGGATTACAATGTTCCGGATGCGAAAGCCGATGTGGGACGGATGATTCAGAAAAAAGGTGAGGTGGAAATCGGAGATATTGCGCTGAATGATGGAAGAGCCAGGATTACAGGACGGCTGATTTTTCATCTGTTGTACGTTTCTGACGGAGAGAACAGACGGATCTGCGCACTGACCGGTGATCTTCCGATTCTGGAAACCATCAATCTGGAAGGGGTGGAAGGAGGAGATAAGATTTGCCTGAAATGGGAACTGGAGGATCTGAACATCCACCTGATTAATTCAAGAAAACTCAATATCCGGTCTGTGGTAACCTTTCATGCCCATGTAGAGGAGCTTGGCGATATTCAGGTGCCCATTGACGTGCGTGAGGAAAAAGGAATTTCCCAGAAAAGACGCGACCTGAATGTGATGGAGCTTGGCGTACAGAAAAAAGATACGCTTCGCATTAAAAAAGAGATTACCCTTGCCTCCAATAAACCCAGCATTCACGAAATCCTGTGGAAAGAAATCGAAGTGCGTGGTCTGGATTTGCGGGCAGAAGAGGGAAAAGTGACTGCCAAAGGAGAACTGTTTATCTTCTGCCTTTATGCCGGTGATGATGAGGATCATCCGCTTCAATGGCTGGAACAGGCCATTCCGTTTAGCGGGGAAGTGGAATGTGCGGGCTGCATGATGGATATGATACCGAAAATTGAGACGACATGTCTGCAGAACAGTATGGAAATTCAGCCGGACGCGGATGGTGAAGAGCGGATGCTTCAGGTGGATGTAGTGCTGGAGATGGATATCCGGCTCTACAGTGAAGGAGCAATCTCAATTCTGGAAGATGTCTACACACCGGAAATGGAATGTGTGCCTGTGCGAAAAGAGGAAACACTGGAAAGCCTTCTGATCCGAAATTCATCCAAATGCCGTGTCAGTGACCGGGTTCAGGCACATGTACCGCAAAATAAAATCCTGCAGATCTGTCACAGCGAAGGAACAATCCGACTGGATGAAGACAGAATTGTGGAAAATGGCATTGAGGTACAGGGAATCGTGGAACTGAGGATCCTGTATATCGTGAGCGATGACGACATGCCGTTTTATGCGACGGAAGCGGCAATCCCGTTCCGCCATGTGATAGAAGCCCAGGGAATTGGAAAAGAATGCAGATATTATCTGCAGAATGCGCTGGAACAGCTCTCCACAACGATGACAGACGGAAATGAAATCGAAGTCAAGGTTGTCATGAACCTGGGAGCGATTGTACGGAGACTGCATACCATTCAGGCGATCCAGACAGTGGAGGAACGCATGCTGGATCAGGAAAAGATTCAGAATATGCCTGGAATCGTCTGCTATGTGGTGCAGCCGGGAGACACGCTGTGGGATATTGCCAGAAATTTTTACACGACCGTGGATCAGATCCGGAAAATCAATGGACTGAAAAGTGAAGAGATTGTCCCGATGCAGCAGCTGATTCTGGCGAAATTTACAAATGCTTAACAAAAGGACTTGTGTTTTAGTATTATTCGTTTTATGATAACCGTGTGAGATCAATTCCATAAAAATACCGGGGAAATCGGTTTGGTCCCGGCATAGACAGACAGGAAAACAAGGAGGATACATACGATGAAGTTCCTGAAAGAGCGGGAGGGTTATTTCTTTTCCAATCAGGATTTGAAAAGATTGATCCTTCCGCTGCTGATTGAACAGTTTCTGGCAATTGCGGTCGGAATGGCAGATTCGATCATGGTATCAAGCGTGGGTGAGGCGGCAGTCTCCAGCGTATCATTGATCGACACAATCTTTATCTTACTGATTAACATGTTTACTGCGATTGCCACCGGAGGTGCCGTAGTCTGCGGTCAATATATCGGAAAGAAGCGCCTGAACAAAGCCTGTGAGGCGGCGGATCAGCTGATGATGATCACGGTTCTGATTTCCGTAGTGATTATGGGACTCCTTTATCTGCTGAAACCATTTATTCTTCATGTGGTATTTGGACATATCACAGCGGAAGTGGAATATAACTGTAATATCTATCTGATGATTGTAGCGGCATCCATTCCATTTCTGGCAGTTTACAACGGAGGCGCGGCCATTTTCCGTGCGCAGGGGGATTCGAGGACACCCATGATAATTTCCATATTGATGAATATCATCAATATTGCAGGAAATGCCATTTTGCTGTACGGATTGCACCGCGGAGTGGAGGGTGCAGCGATTCCGACACTGGTATCAAGAATCTTTGCAGCAGGTGCAGCCTTCCTTCTGGTATACAATCCGAAATATCAGCTTCACTGCAGCCGCCCGATTCGGCTGCATTTTGACGGCAAGATGCTGAAGAAAATCCTCGGAATCGGAATTCCGAACGGACTGGAAAGCAGTATGTTTCAGCTGGGGAAAATTCTGGTATTGAGCCTGATCACACAGTTCGGCACCGCGGCGATCGCAGCAAATGCTGTCTCCAATTCCATTGCGGTTTTCCAGACACTTCCCGGAATCGCCATAGGAAATGCAATCCTGACCGTCTCCGCCCAGTGTGCAGGCGCCGGCGCGTATGATCAGGTGAAATACTATACGAAAAAGCTGCTCACAATAATTTACGGGTTAATGGTGATTTCCTCGACCGTGGTGATTCTGGTACTGCCCCTGATTATGAGGGTCTACAGTCTGTCACCGGAAGCCACCTCAATGGCAGAGCAAATCATCGTATACCATGGAATCTGCTGTATGCTGATCTGGCCGCTGGCGTTCTCCCTGCCAAATACCCTGCGGGCCTCCAGTGATGTCACCTTCTGCATGGTTCTCTCAATTCTTTCCATGTGGATCTGCAGAATCGGCTTCAGCTATATCCTGGGATCGGTTCTGAAAATGGGTGTGTTCGGTGTCTGGGTGGCAATGACGCTGGACTGGGCAGTCCGCGCTGTGTTCTTTGCGATCCGCTATAAGAGCGGAAAATGGCAGCATCAGACCTGAGAAGGGCAGTCTGGGTGCATTTTTTACTTGTAAATTTCAGTCTCTTCTACTATAATTATGGACAGAGTCCGAAGGAGCGACATTTCTTCGGGCTTTGTGCATGCCGGTGCAATGCCCGAAGGGAAAGGCGCTGGAAGTTCATTGTTTATTTATCCAGGATAAAATACAGGAGGGTACTTTCTTGAAAAGAGAAACGGTTATCGTACTTGATTTTGGCGGTCAGTATAATCAGCTGATTGCAAGACGTGTGCGTGAATGCAACGTCTACTGTGAGATCTATTCCTACAAAACGGACATTGAGAAGATCAAAGAAATTCAGCCGAAGGGCATTATCTTCACCGGAGGCCCGAACAGCGTATATCTGCCGGACTCCCCGACCTATACGAAGGAGATCTTCAGACTTGGCATTCCGATTCTCGGCATTTGCTACGGATCTCAGCTGATGATGCATCTGCTGGGCGGCAAAGTGGAGAAAGCACCTGTCAGAGAGTATGGAAAAATCGAAGTGACCGTGGACACCAGCTCGGCACTTTTTGAAAATGTATCAGAGAAAACGATTTGCTGGATGAGCCACAATGATTATATCGCCAAGGAAGCTCCGGGATTTTCCATCATCGCACATACAGATGACTGTCCGGTAGCAGCTGTGGCAAATGTGGAGCAGAAGCTGTACGCTACCCAGTTCCATCCGGAAGTGCTGCACACCAAAGAAGGAAAGAAAATGCTGTCCAACTTTGTCTACAATGTATGCGAGTGCTCCGGCGACTGGAAGATGGACTCTTTCGTAGAGGAATCCATCAAAGCAATCCGGGAGAAAGTCGGCGATGGAAAAGTGCTCTGCGCACTTTCCGGTGGAGTGGATTCTTCCGTTGCAGCTGTTCTTCTGTCCAAAGCGGTCGGCAATCAGCTGACCTGTGTGTTTGTAGATCACGGTCTTCTCCGCAAAAATGAAGGCGATGAGGTGGAAGCTGTATTCGGACCGGACGGCCCCTATGACCTGAACTTCATTCGTGTGAATGCCCAGGAACGTTTCTACGCAAAACTCAAAGGAGTCGAGGAGCCTGAGAGAAAGCGCAAGATCATCGGTGAAGAGTTTATCCGTGTCTTTGAGGAAGAAGCAAAGAAAATCGGTGCTGTAGATTTCCTTGTTCAGGGAACGATTTATCCTGACGTAGTAGAGAGCGGTGTAGGCGGAGAATCCACTGTGATCAAATCGCACCACAATGTGGGCGGCCTGCCGGATTACGTTGATTTCAAGGAAATCATCGAGCCGCTGCGCAATCTGTTCAAGGATGAAGTGAGAAAAGCCGGACTGGAGCTTGGAATTCCGGAATATCTGGTATTCCGTCAGCCATTCCCGGGCCCGGGCCTTGGAATCCGTATCATCGGTGAGGTAACCGCTGAGAAGGTAAAAATGGTACAGGATGCAGATGCGATCTGGAGAGAAGAGATTGCAAAAGCAGGAATCGACCGTGAACTCGGCCAGTACTTTGCAGCGCTGACCAACATGAGCTCCGTGGGTGTCATGGGAGACGAGAGAACCTACGATTACGCCATCGCCCTTCGCGCAGTAACCACAACCGATTTCATGACCGCAGAGAGCGCGGAGATTCCGTGGGAAGTCATTGGCCGGACGACCAGCAGGATTGTAAATGAGGTGAAACACATCAACCGAGTGCTGTATGACTGTACTGGGAAACCACCGGCTACGATTGAGTTTGAATAGGATTTTGCAAAAATAGCCCTAGTATTTATGCGTGTTCCAAGCAAATTCCGTTATTTTTTGGCAACGGATTGGCAACACTTTTTGCAATATTCCTTGAATAAAAATATATTTCTATAACATAAAAACCTTACTGATGAACTGTTTCCAAAATTGGAAAGAGCAGTCAGTAAGGTTTTTTCTTTTTGCATTTCTTTATTGATTCTCTTTTTTCAGTGCCTTGATGAGTTCGTCAGAGAGTTCCTGAGAAGGAACCTTTGCCCGAATCTCGGAGGTGTCCAATTCCGGATAGTTATATCGCCAGTTATCGTATTCTTCCTGGCTGATCTCTCCGGATTCCAGTTTTGCAGCCATTTGTTGCCATGCATGAAAAGGTGTGAACAGATGCTGATATTCGCTGTGCTCCCGGTCAAGCCGGAGACAGAGTTCTCCGTCAATCTCTCCAATTTTAATTCCATACATATCTTCCAGAGTAAAGAGTGTATGCATGAGACCTAGATAGGAGTCAATATTCGGGACATTGATGGCTCTGGGGCTGACATCGAAGATCTGAGC
>JALEOU010000098.1 GCA_022766945.1 Fusicatenibacter sp.
TTAGTCTGTTCCCACATCCAGCTTCCTTCAGATTCCACCTCACGATGGACACCCTTGCTTTCGGCTATATCCTTCCCACTGCCGGGCGGACTCGGGACTTTCACCCGTTAGAAACGTGCGCCGCCGGGCGCACAAAGAAAAGCGATGGTATGCCCGTCTGGACTCCCATCGCTTTTGATTTTATTTATTCAGTTGTCACCGACATGTTTTAGAACAGACCGGAAATCTTTCCTGTCTCATCTACATCAATTCTCTCAGCTGCCGGAACTTTTGGCAGACCCGGCATGGTCATGATTTCTCCGGTCAGTGCTACGATAAATCCTGCACCTGCAGAAACCTTCAGGTTACGTACGGTTACTTCGAAATCGGTCGGAGCGCCCAGTTTGGTCTGATCATCAGTCAGACTGTACTGTGTCTTAGCCACACAGATCGGCAGGTTGCCGCATCCCATAGCCTCAAGCTGTTTTGCCTGTTTCTGAGCATTTGCAGTCAGAACAACTCTCTTGCCGCCGTAAATCTTGGTAACGATCTGATTCAGCTTATCCTCGATGCTGCCTTCCAGCTCATAGGAATAAGAGAAGTTATCGTTCGGCTGATCGCAGAGACGAACAACTTCCTCAGCCAGAGCAACGCCGCCTTCGCCGCCTTTTGCCCATACTTCAGAAAGTACTACATTTACACCAAGCTCTTTGCACTTATCCTCAACCAGTTTCAGCTCTGCTGCTGTATCTGTCGGGAATGCGTTGATTGCTACTACGCACGGCAGATGATATACATTAGTGATATTGCTCACATGTTTCAGGAGGTTCGGCATACCTTTCTCAAGAGCTTCCAGATTCTCATTGTTCAGTTCAGCTTTCGGAACGCCGCCGTTGTACTTCAGAGCACGTACAGTTGCAACGATTACGACTGCATTTGGTTTGATTCCTGCCATACGGCATTTGATATCCAGGAATTTCTCAGCACCCAGGTCTGCACCAAAGCCTGCTTCTGTTACGGTGTAGTCTGCCAGTTTCAGGCACATCTTGGTAGCGGTTACGGAGTTACATCCGTGAGCGATGTTTGCGAATGGTCCGCCGTGTACGATCGCCGGAGTTCCCTCCAGAGTCTGTACCAGGTTCGGTTTCAGTGCATCTTTCAGAAGTGCTGCCATAGCGCCCTCTGCATGCAGATCACCTGCGGTAACCGGTTTCTGCTCGGATACTTTTCCGTATGTATAACCTACGATAATACGTGCCAGTCTGTTTTTCAGGTCTGTGATGTCGCTTGCCAGACACAGAACAGCCATAATTTCAGATGCTACTGTGATATCATAGCCATCTTCTCTCGGAGTTCCGTTTGTCTTTCCGCCAAGGCCGTCTACTACAAAACGAAGCTGACGGTCATTCATATCCACACATCTTCTCCAGGTAATCTTTCTCGGATCGATGTTCAGCGCGTTGCCCTGATAAATGTGATTATCCAGCATAGCTGCCAGCAGGTTGTTTGCTGCGCCGATTGCGTGGAAGTCACCGGTGAAATGCAGGTTGATATCTTCCATCGGAACAACCTGTGCATATCCGCCGCCTGCAGCACCGCCTTTGACACCAAATACCGGTCCAAGGGAAGGCTCGCGAAGTGCTACCATAACTTTTTTGCCGATCTTCTTCAGACCATCAGCAAGACCAACCGATGTCGTGGTTTTTCCTTCTCCTGCCGGAGTCGGGTTGATTGCGGTAACCAGAATCAGTTTTCCGTTTTCTTTTTCTGTATTTTTTAACAGATTGTAATCAATTTTTGCTTTGTACTTTCCGTACTGCTCCAGATACTCCTCATCAATTCCTGCTTTCTCCGCAATCTTGGTGATCGGCTCCATGACACATTCCTGAGCAATCTCAATGTCTGATTTGTAACCCATAGTTTTCAGATCTCCTTTCTGTTTTCCGCTTTGTCTGTCGAACGGAGCAGCGCCCTGCGACCTGCGTAAAAAAAGCAACAAATGTAAAGCTGTTACACTTGTTGCCCAGACGGTCGGCTGCTGCGAGTTTCTGCCTCCCTTGTGGTAATCCACAATATCCGCCAGTCAACAGAACTCTTTGTTTGCATGAGTGTATTCTAACATATTTCGTCGGATGATTCAATTGATAAATATTTATTTAACAATTTTTAGACATTCTGTATGAAAACTATCAGAAAATTACGTCAAGATGCGTATCAGGAACTGTTCCCCCATATTGCCCTCTGAAATAAAATACGTTACAATAAAATTGAAATATTTTCACGGTGCCGCCGTCTGCGAAAAAGAGCTTCTTATTGTAGAGAGTGCAGGCCATGCCCAGTCACAGGACAAAGCCCCCGAGACCTATTACTCCACGATTTTTCAGTTTCTGGATGGGTGCCTTTCCTGACTCTTGTGTTTTCAGCCCGGAAATAGTAAAATAACCCTATCTTTTAGTTAAGGAGGAACTCCTATGAAATTCACAAAAATGCATGGCTGCGGAAATGATTATGTATACATCAACTGCTTTTCGGAAACTGTTCCGGATCCCTGTGCTCTGGCACAGCGCATCAGCGACCGCCATTTCGGAGTCGGCTCTGATGGTCTGATTCTGATCAAACCCTCTGATCAGGCAGACTTCGAGATGGATATGTACAATGCGGACGGCTCCCAGGGTGCCATGTGCGGCAACGGAATCCGCTGCGTTGCCAAATATGTCTACGACTACGGCCTCACCGATAAAACCGAGATCAGCGTCAGCACCAAAAGCGGCATAAAATATCTGAAACTTTTTACAGAAAACGGCAAGGTAGCCCGTGTCACCGTCAATATGGGAGCCCCGATTCTTTCGGCAGCACAGATTCCGATTCTCTCCAGTCAGGAACAGGTGATCGCGGAAGAAATCTGTGTCGCCGGACAGCGATATGAAATGACCGGCGTTTCCATGGGAAATCCTCACGCTGTCGTTCCCGTCGACGACGTGGACCATTTTGATATCGAGCAGATCGGTCCCCAGTTTGAACATCATCCATGTTTTCCGGACCGGGTCAATACCGAATTTGTGAAAGTGCTGGACCGTCACACCGTACAGATGCGCGTCTGGGAACGCGGAAGCGGGGAGACATGGGCCTGCGGAACCGGAGCATGTGCCGTTGCAGTTGCCTGTATTCTGAACGGATGGACAGATGACGGGGAAGTAACCGTCAAACTGCGCGGAGGCGATCTTTCCATTCGCTGGGACCGAACAGAAAATCTCGTTTATATGACCGGTCCGGCAATTACTGTATTCGACGGCGAACTACTGTAAGAGGAACTCTCCTGGCATAGCAATCCGATTATGCTGCAATTCAAATGACAACGAACGCTGTGCAGAAAACAGACCTGAACACAGACTCTGTTTTGCACAGCTGTTTCATGTGACTTCTGAACAGCGGCCCGCTTACAAAAGAAATGATTATTTTCTGTAAAAGGGGTTTCCTTTTATAGAGAAACATGCTACAATATGTGGTACCCGAGTTTGGAAATGGGTTTTCGGCACCACAAGATATAGTTACTCAGCAGGGAGGAACCACATGATTTATATTATTAA
This sequence comes from Fusicatenibacter sp., assembly GCA_022766945.1. Classification (GTDB taxonomy): domain Bacteria; phylum Bacillota; class Clostridia; order Lachnospirales; family Lachnospiraceae; genus Fusicatenibacter. The sequence continues at coordinate 3,567 of JALEOU010000098.1, forward strand.
AAAAGACGGTACAAGAGAAGAATTTGACGCCCAGAAAATTGTCCGGGCTGTGAATAAATCTGCACACCGCATTCTCTATACGTTTTCCGAGGAAGAGCTTTCTTTTATCTGCAAATTCGCCACAGAGCACGCAGAGTCTCTGGGCAAAAGCGAGATTCCCATCAGTGATATGCACAATATCGTCGAGGGAGCTCTGGAGAAGGTAAACCCGGCAGTTGCCAAGAGTTACCGTGATTACCGCAATTACAAGACAGATTTCATTCACATGATGGATGAAGTATATACCAAAAGCCAGTCTATCCGCTACATCGGTGATAAGAGCAACGCCAACACTGACAGCGCCCTGGTTGCCACGAAGCGAAGCCTGATTTTTAACGAACTCAACAAGGAGCTTTACCGTAAGTTCTTCATGAACCGCAATGAATTGCAGGCCTGCAAGGATGGCTATATCTATATCCATGATCAGTCTGCACGTCTTGACACAATGAACTGCTGCCTGTTTGATGTAGGGAATGTGCTCAAAGGCGGATTTGAGATGGGAAATGTCTGGTACAATGAGCCAAAGACTCTGGATACCGCCTTTGACGTAATGGGAGACATCATCTTAAGTACGGCTGCACAGCAGTACGGTGGATTTACCGTTCCGGAAGTGGATAAAATCCTGGCTCCCTATGCGCAGAAAAGCTATGATCATTATATTAAGGAATTTCTGAAATACAGCGACAAATCCTGGGAAGGCCGTGAGGAGAAAGCTCAGAAGTATGCGATGGACAAAGTCAGAAGAGACTGCGACCAGGGATGGCAGGGCATCGAATACAAGCTGAATACGGTTGGGTCTTCCCGCGGAGACTATCCTTTTGTCACCGTAACACTCGGCCTTGGCACCGGTCTGTTCGAAAAGATGATCTCGGTCTCTCTTCTGGAAGTCCACAAAGGAGGTCAGGGCAAGAAAGGCCACAAAAAACCGGTTCTCTTTCCGAAGATTGTCTTCCTGTATGATAAAAGTCTTCATGGACCAGGCTGCCCCTGCGAGGACGTTTTCGAGGCAGGTGTGGAGTGTTCTTCCAAAACCATGTATCCGGACTGGCTGTCCATGACCGGGGAAGGCTACATTTCCAGCATGTATAAAAAATACGGAAAAGTCATCAGCCCCATGGGCTGCCGTGCTTTTTTGAGCCCCTGGTATGAACGGGGAGGCATGGAGCCGGCTGATGAGAACGACACGCCGGTATTTGTCGGCAGATTCAACATTGGCGCTGTCTCTTTGCATCTGCCAATGATTCTGGCAAAATCCCGTTCAGAAAACCGGGATTTCCACGAGGTACTGGATTTCTATCTGGAAATGATCCGTGACCTTCATAAGAGAACCTACGATTATCTGGGTGAAATGCGCGCTTCCACCAACCCGCTGGCCTACTGCGAAGGCGGTTTTTATGGAGGTCACCTGAAACCCTCAGACAAGATTCGTCCCCTCTTGAAGCCCATGACTGCTTCTTTTGGCATCACAGCGCTCAATGAGCTCCAGGAACTTTACAATGGCAAATCTCTCGTGGAAGACGGACAGTTTGCTCTTGATACACTCAAATATATCAATGAGAAAGTAACCCAGTATAAGAAAGAAGACGGCATCCTCTATGCTATTTACGGAACCCCGGCAGAGTCTCTGTGCGGCCTTCAGGTAGAACAGTTCCGCAAGAAATACGGCATTGTCCACAACGTATCCGATCGTCCTTATGTGAGCAACAGTTTCCACTGTCATGTCACAGAGGATATTACCCCGATCCAGAAACAGGATCTGGAGGGAAGATTCTGGGAATACTGCAATGGCGGAAAGATCCAGTATGTTCGTTACCCGGTTGGTTACAACAAAGGCGCTATCAAGACACTGATTCGCCGCGCTATGGATCTGGGATATTATGAAGGCGTCAATCTTTCTCTCGCCTACTGCGATGACTGCGGCCATCAGGAACTGGAGATGGATGTGTGCCCGGTATGCGGTTCCCGGAATCTGACAAAAATCGACCGCATGAACGGCTACCTTTCCTATAGCCGTGTGCACGGTGATACCCGGCTGAATGATGCCAAGATGGCAGAGATCGCCGAACGGAAATCAATGTAAGCCATTTTCTGACCCTTTGATATCTAAAAAAGGAGCAGTCCGCATACAATAATCACAAAACCATTACCGGGAGATCGTCTATGAAGAGAACTTCCGCGCAGTCGCTGCTGTTCCTTGCTCTTGGCGCTGTAACCATCCTTTCTGTTTTTTATCAGTTCAGACTGGGCAAAAACCTGATGCAGACCAGTTCCAGTGTTGGGGAAAGAGAGCTCCCCATTTATTCTGTGGAAATCAAAGAACCAAAGATCGCCCTTACCTTCGATGCTGCCTGGGGAAATGAGGATACCGCGAAAATTCTCGAAATTCTGGACACGCATCAGGTAAAGGCGACTTTTTTTATCACCGGCGGCTGGGCGGAACAGTATCCGGAAGATGTCAGGAGAATCTACGCAGCCGGGCATGATCTGGGAAATCACAGTCAGAGTCATAAAAATATGAGTCAGTTATCCGGGACAGACTGCCGGAAGGAGATCCTCGCTGTTCATGACAAAGTAAAAGAGCTGACCGGTTATGAAATGTTCCTGTTCCGTCCGCCCTACGGTGATTATAACAACCAGGTCATCAACAATGTCAAAGCATGCGGTTATTATCCGATTCAGTGGTCTGTTGACAGTCTGGACTGGAAAAATTACGGTGCTGAATCGATTCTGCAAACAGTGACGGAAAGCAAAGAACTTCGAAACGGAGCCATTATTCTCTGCCACAACGGTGCGAAATATACCGCTGATGCTCTGGATTCCCTGATTACTGCCCTCGAGGAAAAAGGCTATACCTTTGTTCCCGTCTCCGAATTGATCTATCGGGATAATTATCATATGGATCACACCGGCAGACAGTTCTCAGACGAACAGGCTGTTTCCGTTATTCCCATCAATGAAGCAGCCGCGGCTTCTGTTTTTGACTTATCAAAGTAAAACGGAGGGAAATGCAGCTGTTCGCTTCACATCCCTCCGTTTTTTTCTTTGCTTTGTTCATTTTTTCTCCACCGGCTCACCAAGACCGCTTTCCACTGCCCCGACCGCAGCAGCGAGCGCTTGCTCTTCATCCTCTCCGCTGCAGCAAATCTCAATCTCTTCGCCCTGCGTAATTCCCGCAGCAACAATGCTGAGAATGCTTTTCAAATTTGCAGTTCCATGTACTCCGTTATTCTCATATGCAAACTGTACAACCGATTTATAACGGCTTACACTATTTGACAGAACTACGGCATTTTTCAGATGCAGACCGGATGGATTGATGATCTTAACTTTTTTGCTTATCATATCTGCCCATCTCCTTTTCTTCCGTTAGCATATTGAAAAAGTGCTCACATTTTTCTGCATCTTTGCAAAAAAAGCCAACTCTCTCAACCTGTTAAGTATAGCACCTGGTCATGCGGATGTCAAATGTTGGGATTCATCGCCAGCATTGAAAGGTAAATATATCTTTTAGCCTGCCGATATTATAAAAATGCTTTTTTTCACCATTCTCTCTATTTTTGAATGGGTTATCCACATCAATTGATTACAGAAACTCCTGTGGAATAAATTTTATTCATTTTT
>JALEOU010000100.1 GCA_022766945.1 Fusicatenibacter sp.
CCTCAATGCCTCGTCTCAGATAAAACGGAGGCTCAAAGGTTTCTTCCATGAACCGCTGGATATAATCACGGTCAATCCATGTTGCACCCAGACGGACATCAATCTCCGATGCATCCAGGTCTTTCGGCTGTGCCTTTTCCAGTGCTGCCACATTGACAGAAAACAAAGGATCGTTCTGCGCTGCCAGCTGTGCAATCCTAAGTTTCTCCCTAACGTTGCCGGAGAGGTATTCATCCGCAGTCTGCCATCCTGCGGTGATCTCACTTCGACTTTCCATAGGATTTTTGAATATAACCCCATGAAGTTCTGTGAGGATCGTGTCAAATTCTCCCGGTGTTCCAAGAAGTGATGACATATAAGGCAGATCCACCTTGCCACGTTCTCCGATAGATACCGCCAACGCTTCTGCCGGGGTATCTACACTGTTGATATTGCGTTCCGGCCGGATGGTACGTTTGGTAAACATATCTGCCTTGGATTCCAGATTTCCGTTTTCGTCCAGATTTTCCAGTGAACAAAGCAGGTAATAAGAAGAATCCTCGGCAAATGCCTGGGCATTGGCACGGGAATTGACAAGACCATAGGAAGCAGTAAATCTATCATAGACGGTATTCAGTTCTCGCTGTTTTGCCTGAATATCTTCTTCCGGATAATCCTCCAGCTGATAATTCATAAGCTCCGTCACAACCTGTCTGAGTTCGACCATACCTTTCACTCGACCTTCGGCAGTCTGATTCAGTTCCGCTTTTCTCATAATTGAGTTTTCACGGAAGTACACCTCACCATCTACCACGGTATAGGAAAAGTTTTTGACATTCGGATCAGCAGGAATCACAGTCGATTTTTCTGCATCATCTGCAATATCATCCACTTCCATCAAAGGTTCATAGCTACCCTGAATATGCGTGATTGCTTCCTGCAGCTGCTCCCCAAGGTCAGCACCCTCGATAGGAAGAACCGTCAAATCCTGTTTTCCATACTGGGTACTTTCAGAAGCGATTTCACCAAGCACCATCTCCGGGTGTTCCAGAAAATAGCTATTCATGGCAAGACCATCCTGCGTTTGCCCCAGATGCACCCAGTCAGGACTAATATCAATCGGATGTTCTCTCTTCTTCAAAAAGAGAATGTCTGACACCACATCTGTACCGGCATTGGCACGGAAAGTATTGTTCGGAAGTCGAATGGCTCCCAGAAGTTCTGCTCTCTGTGCCATATACTGTCTTGCATCCGGATTTTTCGCGTCCATGGTATAACGGCTGGTCACAAAGGCAACCACACCACCGGGACGAACCTGATCCAGAGTTTTAGCAAAGAAATAGTTGTGGATGGAGAATCCCAGCTTGTCATAAGGCTTGTCGCTGACCTTATAATTACCAAATGGCACGTTACCCACAGCCAGATCATAGAAGTCTCTGCGGTCTGTTGTTTCAAATCCGGCAACTGTGATCTCAGCGTTTGGATAGAGTTTCTGTGCTATTCTTCCTGTTACAAAATCCAGTTCCACACCATAAAGTCTGCTTCCTGCCATGCTCTCCGGCATCATACCAAAGAAGTTGCCAACACCCATGGACGGCTCCAGAATGTTACCCTTTGTAAAGCCCATCTGTTCCACAGCATCATAGATGGCATGGATCACCGTAGGACTGGTGTAATGAGCATTCAATGTAGAAGCTCTGGCTGCTGCGTATTCTTCCGGAGAAAGTGCATTTTTCAGTTCCTGATATTCTGCGCTCCAACTGCTCTTGCTCTCATCAAAAGCATCTGCAAAACCACCCCAGCCTACATATTTTGACAAAATCTCCTGTTCTTCCAATGTGGCATTTCTGTTTTCTGCCTCCAATGTCTGCAACATGTGAATCGCATCCATATTGGCACGGAACTTCTGCTTCGGACCACCTTCGCCCAGATGGGCATCCGTGATCCTGAAATTCTGTGCAGGAATAACCGGTGCAATCGCAGCTTCTTCAATGGCATCATTCCTAAGAAAATCCTGTTCCTGCTCTGTTCCATTTTCCATGACTTCACTATGCAGTAGTTCCCTCAGATGCTCTTTGCTTTCTGCTCTGAAAATTGGAAATACTGATGAAGGATCACGGAGCTGCACATCAAACATACCTACGTTCTCAATGATGAATGGTCTCCCATCCAGCTCAACAATATCGCCCACACGGAATTCTTCGTCTGCATTTGCAGGGAAATCAGGAGAAAGAATATCTTCCTCATGGATGTCTCCATCCGCAGTCTCTGATTCGTCCTGAACCTCGCCATTGTCCGGCAAATGTGCAGTTTCTTCCTCGATCTCGATCTGTTCTACCTTCTTTGCAGGAGGAAATACATGTGCTGGCGTCGGCATCGGAAGTACAGCACCATATTCTTCTTCCATCTGCTGATATCTGGAAAGCTCTACAACTGTCAGATATTCGCCCCTCTGAATCAACTGATCCAGGGCTTTATCAACCTCTGCCCATGTCAGACGCTTTTCTCTGTCATGTTCATAGCTTCTGATATAAAGACCTTTTGCATTGTAGTCCACAAAACCATGGGAACCATCTGCAAAGGTATAACTGTGCCCGCCCATGCCATATTCATCTTTCAAGAATTTCGCACGTTCCTTCGGGTCTCCCTGTAGCTGATAGAGCGCATAAATACGCATCTTTCCACCGGAGAAACCGGAACCGCCGCGAAGGGCACGGTCAACCTCATCCTCAGAAATAACAAAAGCGGAGGGCTGTGTGCTCTCCGCTATCGTTTCAGTATTATCCAGTTTTGCGATCTGTTCGGCTTCGGAAGGGAAGAGGAAGCTCAGCTGACCAAAGCTGTCTGTGTGGGTTACGCTGTAATCAGTTCTGCGATCACTGTTTCCTCTGCTTGTGATTTCAGCATGTTCATGTGCTGTACCCATTCCATCTGCTGTGTTTTCTTGTCCGGTGCCGGACTCTGCTGCATCAGCTGAACCATCAGCTGCTCGACTCTCATCGTTGCGGTATCCTGAATCTCCCACAGGTGAGGGAACAGTTTCCCGGTCAGTGTCAGATGATTGTACAGGAGTGAATTGTTCTCCTGCAGGTATGCTCTCCTCATCCTGCCGTACTTGCCCAGAGGTCTCTCCTCGCGCGTCTCCAGCTGGATTTCGGGAAGCTGATAATCTCCGTTCTGTTTGTAAGTCAGTTCCATCATAATTCTGGCTCCTTTCTGACTGTCTGCTGCGTTCATAGTTTCGTATGGTTCTTTCAATCTCCCTGAAGATCTGCCCTGACATCTCTGTGACAGCGGTACCAAGAACATTGGATGCTGCCTGTGTATTGAAATCAAAGATATCAAGGAAGCTCTCCGGCTCGAAGTAGCTGTCTGCGTCCACGGTCGACCTGCTGAAAACACTGTAGGCGATGCTGGTAGCCGCTGCATTTCTGAATGCTGCTCCGATGTTGTACTCATCATATCCTTCCAGATAGGAATCAGCAACGATGCCGAAAATCTGTCTGCTATGATCTTCCCAATACTCGCCCGCCAGCTTTCTTGCTGCCGAATAGATCAGATCATCCAGACCCACACGCTCACCACTGACATCAAATGCAGATGAAAGTGCCTCCATAATGGCAGGCTCGTGTTCTTCCTTCATCTGCCATAATTCCACAGGACGTGAATCACGCCTTGTTCCGGTATCGGACACATCAAACACATATCGCAGTCTCGGTCTTTCACCGCTGTTGTCAACCAGTGCAATGCCTTTGGAGCCACGTTTTACATAGCGGCGCATCTTATCATTCCACAGGTCATATTCCGCACAGGCAGTCGCATCCGGTCTCTGAGCAAAGATCATAAGCTGATCCGAATAAGGATATTTATAGAGCCTAGCCGATGTGGTAAGAAATGCCGTCCACTGGTCACGACTGCTGGTAATATCCCTTGCCACACTCTCTGCCAGAGCGGAATAATAAGCCATCTTTGGCGTCATAGTTTCTCCTTTCCGCTATTCCCCAAAGTCAAAATCGGGAATCAGCTGTAATTCTTCAAATTCCTGTTCTGTGATCTGATAAAGCTTCTCCAATGCTCCTTTTGTCCACTTACGCAGATTTCTGTCTCTTCCAGTGAGAGCCTTCTGCATGGTGTCAAGTTCCTGAATCAATCCATCTTTTGTGCCAGGATTGTAAATCATCATCAGTGTAAGCTCATCTTCTGTAAATCCGATCATACAAGCTCCCTTTCATCTTTTTTTGCAGGGAACGGTGCCGGTGTTTCCGCTGCCTTTTCTTTCAACTGTTCCAGGACAGATCGTTTTTCCTCTCTGGGGCCGTTGTTGATAATACCATCCAGCATTCCATAATCATCTTCCATCGACATTTCTGCCGCTTTCAGATAATTCTCCGGTCTGATAAACTCCGGCAGTTCCTTAAATCCAAAGGAATCTACATAGTGTGAGGATACTACGCCATTCACACGGAGAGCTACAATGTCACTGACCGACAGACTGTGCCCGCGGAAGTCGGACGGATGATCGATGTTGAATTTCTCATACAGCCCTTCCAGAAGCTGTGTCTGATTGCGATAAGGCGGGAGCGCAGATGCATATACCACTTCATAATGATCAATATCCGGTTCCTTACCCTTACGCTGCAGATAGGAATAGGACATGAACTGCTCGTCTCTGGTATCTTCTCCTCGTCTGAGCTGTAGGATTGCATAGGAATCAGTAGCACTCTCCAGAAAAGCGCTCATCTTTTCTTCCGGGGTGGTATTACCGTTGACTTCATCCCACTTCTGAATCTTATTCATTGCCATTTGTTTTTACCTCCTGATTAGCAAAAGGCAGGCCGTTGACCTTTGCGTCCTCGACCTGCTGTTTTCTTCGTTTCTCACTATACGGAGGGCGAATGCCAATACACCTTTTTGGAAGCGTATAGGTAACACCCCGATCTGGTCCTTTTCGCTGAAGATTGAACTGTTCCGGATATTTTGCAGATAATTCCTCCAGTTTTCGGATCAATCTTGCATCATGCGTATAAATACTGGCAGTCGACAGCTCATTATCGAAATTGATCACCGTTTCCTGTTCTGCCAGTGTCAACTTATATTTCTTCATGAAAATGCCTCCTGTTATTTTTGCTTTTTGCCTGTGCTCTGATCAAATCGCAACTCAAATGCAGGTCTTCCGTCCGCATCCGTGTTCATCACTACAATCGCATCATACTTTCTTCCGGTTCTTACAGACTTGCAGCCGATCAGTCTCGCCTTGCCTTTCTTTACCAGTTCCTCTGCCAACTTTGGTGTCAGCTGTTTTCCGAGCTTTTTGAAGTAGTTATTGTCCTTCCACAAAGAAAAATGACAGCTCTGATTGCTGCAAAACCATCCCTTCGGACGCTCTGTTATTTCACTTCCACAGACAGGACAGTTCCCAATAACAGCTCCTTTTGTCGGAAGAAGAATCTCTGCGCCTTTTACCAGCTCATAATTCTTCACCAGACCGGAAATCATATGCGTAATCTCATCCATAAAGGCAGTGCCTTCATACTGTCCTCGCTCCACCTGCAACAGCTTTTCTTCC
>JALEOU010000107.1 GCA_022766945.1 Fusicatenibacter sp.
AGAAATCAATTTAAGCAAGTATGGCATTACCGGAACTACTGAGATTGTATACAATCCGTCCTTCGAGCAGTTATTCGAAGAAGAGACCAAACCGGGCCTGGAAGGATTCGAAGTTGGTCAGGAGAGCGAACTGGGTGCAGTTAACGTTATGACTGGTATCTATACCGGACGTTCCCCGAAAGATAAATACATCGTTATGGATGAGAACTCCAAAGACACAGTTTGGTGGACAACAGATGAGTACAAAAATGACAACCATCCGATGTCCGAGGAGACCTGGGCTGTATTAAAAGATATCGCACAGAAAGAGCTGTCCAACAAGAGACTGTTCGTAGTTGACGCATTCTGCGGCGCTAACAAAGATACCCGTATGGCTATCCGCTTCATCGTAGAAGTAGCCTGGCAAGCACACTTTGTAAAGAACATGTTCATCATCCCGACAGAGGAAGAACTGAAAGATTTCGAGCCGGATTTCATCGTTTACAATGCTTCCAAAGCAAAAGTTGAGAACTATAAAGAACTGGGCCTGAACTCCGAGACAGCTGTTGCTTTCAACATCACCAGCCGTGAGCAGGTTATCATCAACACATGGTACGGCGGAGAGATGAAGAAAGGTATGTTCTCCATGATGAACTACTATCTGCCGCTGAAGGGCATCGCTTCCATGCACTGCTCCGCAAACACAGATATGAACGGTGAGAACACCGCTATCTTCTTCGGTCTGTCCGGAACAGGTAAGACCACTCTTTCCACAGACCCGAAACGTCTTCTGATCGGTGATGACGAGCACGGCTGGGATGACAACGGCGTATTCAACTTCGAAGGCGGATGCTATGCGAAGGTTATCAACCTGGACAAAGAGTCTGAGCCTGATATCTACAATGCAATCAGACGTGACGCTCTTCTTGAGAACGTAACTCTGGATGCTGAAGGAAAGATTGATTTCGCAGATAAGAGCGTAACCGAGAACACTCGTGTATCTTACCCGATTAACCACATTGATAACATCGTTCGTCCGGTATCTTCTGCACCGGCAGCTAAGAACGTAATCTTCCTGTCTGCAGATGCATTCGGCGTACTTCCGCCGGTTTCCATCCTGACTCCGGAGCAGACTCAGTACTATTTCCTGTCCGGATTTACTGCAAAACTTGCAGGTACAGAGCGTGGAATCACTGAGCCGACTCCTACTTTCTCCGCTTGCTTTGGTCAGGCTTTCCTGGAGCTGCATCCGACCAAATATGCAGAGGAACTGGGTAAGAAGATGGAGACGAGCGGTGCAAAGGCATACCTTGTGAATACCGGATGGAACGGAACCGGAAAACGTATCTCCATCAAAGATACCCGTGGTATCATCGATGCGATTCTGAACGGCGATATCAAGAATGCACCGACCAAGAAGATTCCGTACTTTAACTTCGAAGTACCGACCGAACTTCCGGGCGTTGATCCTGCTATCCTTGATCCGCGTGATACCTACGCTGATGCTTCCGAGTGGGAGACAAAAGCACAGGATCTGGCTGACAGATTTATTAAGAACTTTGCAAAATATGAGGGAAATGCTGCAGGAAAAGCACTTGTTTCCGCAGGTCCTCAGAAATAATTCACTAAGGAACGGATTGTTCCGGACACAACAAAAAGGCGGCACCGCAAGGGCCGTCTTTTTGTTGTGCTGAGCATAAAAAGAAAGATATCCTGAATTTTTTCGGGTATGCAAAAACTTACTCCGGAAAACTGTCCCTCAGACACAGCACGCCCCATCCCAGCCGCCGGTTGGGATATTCCCGCTCGGTGGGGAGCCTTCTGGCACCCTTAATCAGATAGGCCTTTACTTTCTCGCCGTAGAGAAACGGATCATTGCCCCGCAGAATCCCCCACTCCATGAGAAGAGCAGCACTGCCTGTGACAAAAGGAGTGGCAAAGGAGGTTCCGGTAAACGTATCATATCCGCCGCCGGCTCTGGGGGCCAGGATGCCAACGCCGGGTGCACACAGATCCGGTTTGATTTCCTGGAGAAGACGGGTGTATCCCCGTCCGGAAAAATCCGCGTAGGAGGAAAGCCTGGGATTGTAGGCTCCAACTGTGAGGCCGTAACGGGAAGTAGAGGGAATGGTAAGCGTTGTGTCTGCGGAGGGCTGGAAAAAACGTGTTTCCGGCCCGATGGAGGTTCCTCCGGGAAGCCACATATCGTATTCCCCGGAAATGAGTTTCCTGGGAGTCAGCTCCACGGTCCAGACACCGCTTTCTACGTAGGATGCTCCGGAACGTCCCTGGAAGGTCAGGTAGATTTCCTGCGCCTGACTGTAGGGGGCGGGCATGCCGTAATACAACAGTACTTCGGTAGAGCCGAGGGAAAGCCGCGCTGCTCCAAGGACGGGCAGGAGAGCCCCGGAGCGAATTCCTCCGGGAGAAATGAGATGAATGGAGATTTCATCTCCATAGATTTTCCAGATCTGAAGATTCAGTGAGGACTCATAGGAACCGACGCCAAATTCCACCCGGTGGATATCCGAGAGCGTTTGCAGAGTTCCTGAGGTGTGCCGTCCGCTGCTTCCCTCATTACCGGATCCGATACAGATGATATTCTGCCCAAGATTGGATACGGAGTTCAGGTAGGTTTCGACCAGAGAGTTACCACTATGTGTGCGCTATTACTAAGGGAAAGAATGTTAAAAAAATTTGCAGCCTCAGCGCTGCCCTTTATCTGACGGATAGGGAGACTGGCAGGAAAATACGATGTCAATGCTCCGATCTCCTTTTACCAGAATCTGGTCGATCAGTTCTGTCATCAGTTCTCTGGGAATTTCAGACAGTGTTCCGGACTGCATCCATGTTTTTATCCAATGATCAGAACCTTCCTTTCTTTCTTCCAGGCATTCTGATACATGCTCTGCCTGATGGATTTTTTTCCTGATCTCCTGTTCCTGCTGCTCGTACTCTGCCTTATAGAAAAGATATTCTTCTTTCTCAAGGAGGGTGTCCACGTAGTCTTCATAGGCTTTCTTTTTATATTTCTGAATTTTTTCCAATTCTCCCCGCAAGCGTTGTGTACGCAGACCTGCTTCTTTACAATGCTGTTCCGCCTTCTTATTCTGATCGGATGATTTTAAGATTTCCTTCTTATCACTTTCTTTCAGTGTCAGATTTACCTGCCGCTGTATTTCTTTTTTTACAATGGAATCAAGAACTTCTTTCTTTATGAAATGAGAATGGCAGACGGTATTTCCCTTTCTGTGATAGGAACCGCATTCATATCCATCCCTGCAGGTAACCCTCTGGAGATGGTATCCGCAGTCTCCACAGACAAGAATCCCGGCATATGGATTGACTTTACGCGTTTCACTGTGAAATCCCGGTGTCCGTGCCCTTTTCTTTCTGAGTTTCTGTACCTGGGCAAATGTGTCCTTACTGATGATCGGTTCGTGCATTCCTTCTACAATGTATTGTTGTTCTCTGGGAATCGAATCATATTTTGCCACCTTATAGGAGATTTTTTCTGATTTATGCTGTACCATGGCACCGGTATAAACCGGATTCTCCAGAATGACATGGATGGTAGGATATGCCCAGCCTTTTGCAGCGGCTTTTTCCTGTGCATTGGAGTAATTCAGCCCCTGTATTTTTCTTTTGTACTGGGAGGGAGGAAGGATTCCTTCACTGTTCAGCTTTTTCGCAATTCCATCTTTGGAATATCCTTCCAGATACAGAGCAAAAATTTTTCGAACAACTTTTGCGGCTTCTTCATCCGGCAAAAAGTGATGTTTATCTTTAGGATCTCTGAGATATCCATACGGTGCAAAGCCGGACATAAACTGTCCGCGTTTTTTCTGTGCGGTAAGCGCACCCCGGATTTTTTTGGAAATATCACGGCTATACATATCATTAAACAGTGTTTTAAACTGTGCCAGCTCTTCATTGCTGTGCAGAAGAGAATCCACGCCGTCCAGAATCGCAATGTACCGGATGCCGAGAGAAGGAAAGACGCGTTCAATATAATTACTGGTTTCAATGTGCTCGCGTCCCAGACGGGAGAGATCTTTCGTGATTACGCCCTGCAGTTTACCTTGACAGATATCCTTCATCATGCGCTGGAATTCCGGTCTGTTTGCAAAAGAAAGGCCGGAATAGCCGTCATCCGTATAAACATCTGCAATCTCAAGATCTTCTGATTTCTCCACATACTCAAAAATCAGCTTTTTTTGATTTTCGATACTTTCACTGATTCTGTTTTCCCCATCATCTTTGGATAAACGACAATATGCTGCCATCTGATAAATCATACACGGTTCCTCCTTCGGATCTGCTGTGCCTGCCCGAAATCCTCTTTGGAAATGATCGCGTCGTGTGCATTTGGAATCAGTTCCTGTTTCTCCGGGGGAATTTCTTTTCTGTATGGCAGCTTATAAGAGGGTTTATCGGTCTTTCTTAAGACGATGGCACCCGTATATACCGGATTTTTCAAAATTGCCCGCACAGCAGAAGGTGTCCATACCCCTTTTCCCACATTCCATGCATAACCGGTGTTCAGGAACTCTTTTTTATATTTTGCCGGAGATGGAATTTTCTCTTCATTCAGACTTCTGCTGATCGCTGTACAGCCGCAGCCGCTTAGATACATCGTGTAAATTCTTTTGACAACTCTGGCTGCTGGGGGATCAATTTCCAGATGAGGACGGGTTTTCTGACTTTTTACATAACCATAGGGTGGTTCTTTCGGGGTGTATTCGCCCATACTTCTTTTTGTCCGGATGGCTGTTTTGATTTTCCGCGAGGTATCCACAAGATACAGGTCATTGAATAGCGTCTTGAGTTCCAGCAGTTCATCGTAGGTGCCGGCAGCAGAATCATAATGATCCAGAAGGGATACAATCCGAATCCGTTTTTCCGGAAAATACTTACCAAGATAATAGTTAGTATCAATCTGTTCTCTTCCGAGACGCGATACATCCTTGAAAATGACCATACTGATGAGACCGGATTCGATGTCTGCAAGCATTCTTCGAAATTCCGGTCTGTCAAAATGACTGCCGGATATGCCGTCATCTGCATAGATTTCTGCTATGGCAATATCCTTGTGGTGATCAATAAAATCTTTGGCCATTTGAATCTGAGAGAGAATACTGGTGCTGTATGTGCCCTCCTTTTCAGATTCTTCTCTGGAAATGCGGCAATAAATTCCTGCCTGATACATGCGCTTCCTCCTGGAATTTCAATCTTCCATACTTCGCTCCGCCAGGTTCTTCAGGGCCTGTAGCAGAGTTCTTTCACCATTAAAATGCACACGCACCTGATATCCTTCCTGTTTATAAGTGACATCGTGGTTCGGAGCTTCAGACATATTTGCATCCTGGTTGTCTGGGATTGGAGGTTCCGTTGATGCGGTCCTGCGCTCCCCGGGAATAAACAACGGATTCATGTGATTTGCCTCCTTTGGCATATGGTTCTTTTTTATATTGTATGCCGGCAGGATTGTACAAAAGTTGTGACTGTTCAGAGATTACATGAAACGCTGTGCAAAAAACAGATAGTTTCCCTTGACAAATATGTTAGAATGATTATAATTAAATTAGAATAATTCTAAAATAAGACCGCGAAAAGGGAGTTTATATGACAAAATACGAGAAAGAGATATTTTCCATCATAAATACCTCGCGGGAACATCTGACCGCAGAACAGATTTTTCGTAAACTGCGGGAAGTACATCCAAACGTGGTCCTCGCGACGGTATATAACAATCTGAACAGACTTCTGGAAGCGGAACTGATCCGCCGGGTATCCATAGAAGGTATGCCGGATCGGTATGACCGCACAGAGAAACATGATCATCTGGTGTGCAGAATCTGCGGAAAGCTCGCAGATACAAAGTTTCGGGATCTCACAGCATCCCTGCGCGAGCAGATGGGCGATGAGTTTCTGTATTATGATCTGAAAGTTTATTATGTGTGTCCTGAGTGCAGAAAAAAACAGCAGGAGCAGGCAAAAAGGAACCTTACAGATGCATAAAAAGCATCTTGCAGGAATAGAAGTTTTAAAAGAAAAGGAGAAAAAACAATGGCGAAATGGAAATGTAAAGTGTGTGGTTATATTTATGAAGGAGAAGAGCTTCCGGCCGATTTTAAGTGTCCGGTATGCAAACAGCCATCTTCCTCTTTTGAGAAGGTAGAAGAGGCGAAGCATAAATATGCCGGAACACAGACTGAGAAGAATCTTGAGACAGCTTTTGCGGGAGAGTCTGAGGCGAGAAATAAATATACGTATTTTGCTTCTGTTGCCAAAAAAGAAGGCTACGAGCAGATTTCCGCTCTGTTCTTAAAGACTGCGGAGAATGAAAGAGAACATGCCAAGATGTGGTTTAAGGAATTAAACGGCATCGGAGATACAAAAGAAAATCTGGCAGCCGCAGCAGAGGGAGAAAATTACGAGTGGACGGATATGTATGACGGCTTTGCAAAGACGGCAGAGGCAGAAGGGTTCCCGGAACTGGCAGCAAAATTCCGTCTGGTAGCTGCGATTGAGAAACATCATGAGGAAAGATACCGCGCACTGTTAAAGAATGTGGAGCTGGCTGCTGTGTTTGAAAAGAGCGAAGTGAAAGTCTGGGAGTGCCGCAACTGCGGACATATCGTGGTTGGCACAGCTGCACCGGAGATTTGCCCGACCTGCAATCACCCGCAGAGCTATTTTGAGGTACATGCTGAAAACTATTGATAGAAATGCATCAATGAGATTGGGAGGGATATGACAATGTTAAAAGGAAAAACCGCTATCGTGACAGGCGGAACCAGAGGAATTGGTTTTGCGATTGTGAAGAAATATCTTGAGAATGGTGCCAATGTTGCGATTGCCGGATCCAGACAGGAATCTGTGGAAAAAGCGATCGGAAACCTTGGTGAATATGAGGGACGCGTGATGGGGATCTGGCCGGATCTTGGTTCGCCGGAGGAAGTAGCAGCCGCATTTGCTTCGGTAAAAGAGAAATTCGGAAGTCTTGATATTTTGGCAAATAATGCGGGAATTTCTTCCAGAACCAGTCTGTATGATTATACACTGGAGGAGTTTCAGAAAATTGTTGATATTAACCTGACAGCGGTATTTATCTGCTCGCAGGCTGCTGCCAGAATCATGAAGGAGCAGGGCGGCGGAGTGATCATCAATACCAGCTCCATGGTTGGTGAATATGGACAGCCTTCCGGATGCGGTTATCCGGCAACAAAATTTGCGGTAAATGGTCTGACAAAATCGCTGGCGAGAGAGCTGGCGAAGGATCATATCCGTGTGAATGCGGTGGCGCCGGGTGTGACAAGAACAGACATGGTAGCTGCACTTCCGAAGGAAATGGTGGAAAGAATCTCTGCGGGAATTCCGCTGGGACGGATGGGAGAGCCTCTGGATATTGCAAACGCTTATCTCTATCTGGCAAGCGATCTGGCAAGCTATGTGACCGGAATTACCCTGCGCGTTGACGGCGCTGCGATGACCTGACAGGAGTGTGATGAGTATGAATAAAAAAGCGATGTATCAGCTGACATACGGGTTGTTTGTACTGACTTCCCGTATCGGAGTGAAAGATCACGGCTGTATCATTAATACAGCAGGACAGGTGACCTCCAGCCCGAACCGGATCAGTATTGCCGTAAACAAAGACAATCTGACGCATGATGTGATCATGGCGAGCAGAAAATTCAATCTTTCCATTTTGAGTGAAAAGGCAGATTTTGAAATTTTCCGGCATTTTGGATTTCAGTCGGGAAGAACAACGGATAAATTTGCGGATTATCCGGCCTGCAGGCGCAGTGAGAATGGACTTTTTTATCTCACGGAAGGAACGAATGCCTACATCAGCGCAAGCGTGGAGCAGACCATTGATCTGGGAAGTCATACCATGTTTATCGCAGCCGTAGAAGATATGGATGTGCTGTCAGCAGAACCTTCTGCCACCTATGCATATTATCAGTCCAATATCAAGCCGAAACCGGAGAAGAAAGCTCCGGCCGGAAAAACAACATGGCGCTGTACCGTATGCGGATATATTTATGAAGGAGAAGAACTTCCGCCAGATTTTGTGTGTCCGCTGTGCAAACATCCGGCATCTGATTTTGAAAAAGTAACGGAATAACCTTTAAAAAGAAAAACACTGAATGCCTGTTTTGCCAGGAGCTTTCAGTGTTTTCTTTTTTTCATTTCCCTTACTGATATGAATCATGTGAACCATAATTATTGCCAAAGCTCAGATTGAGAGACAGGGGGCGTTCCATCACCAGGGAATAGCGGACGGCAAAGTCCACTGCCTGCAGAAGCTGTGAAGTGCGGGGCAGGTCAGCAGGATCGGGATTACCAAGCTTGATCACCAGAAGGGAAGCCTTTGGGGCAACGCCGCGGGTGGCACCTTCCCCGGCCAGTCCGTTCCCGGCTGCAATGCCCATAACAGCCGTGCCGTGACCGGTAGTATCGCGGGAGGGAACGAGGGCATACCGCTCTTCCGGGTTTGGGGCATTCAGCGCCTCATTAATCTGTTCCCTCGTATACAGACTGCCCAGATGGTATCCCGGAGGCGGTGCACCTTGAAGCGACTGATCCCAGAGAGACAGGATCCTTGAACTGCCGTCTTCATTTCGGAAATCCGGATGAGCGTAATCAATCCCGGAATCAACGCAGGCGATCAGAACGCCATCCCCATACAGACCACGGACGCCTTCCTGGAGCGGATTGATACAGGAGATACTGCGCCCGTAGCTGTCAGCGAAAAAGAGAAGCTTTGGTTTTTCCATATAGGTAATCTGAGGAAGAGAGGTGACAAAATCGATGAGATGTTCCGGAATAATGAGAACAGCGTAATTGAAGAGAAGAATAGTAATCGTAATCCCTTCTTCCTGAAGGAAAGATAAGTCCCCCTGATACTGGACAATGACCTCCCAGGTTTTCGATAGAGCATTATATCCGGCATTCAGCTCCGGCACGGCACGGCGTTCCGCATCGGTTGCTTCCAGAGCAAGATTCAGAAGATTTTCACGTTTTTGACTGGGCATGAATCGAATGCTCCCTTTTGACATAAATTCTCTAAAAGTTATTCCTCTTCTCGGAAAAATATGTTAGAGTATGTTTGAACAAAAGAACTTCTTCGGAGGATTTGAAATGAAGATTATCATCGTTGGCTGCGGTAAAGTCGGAACGGCACTGACAGCGCAGCTGAGCAAAGAAGACAATAATGTAACCGTAATTGATACGGACTATAATGTGATAAGAAATGTCTCCAATATGTATGATGTGATGGGGATTGCCGGAAATGGTGCCAGCTACAGTGTCCTTCAGGAGGCAGATATTGAACACGCTGATCTGATGATTGCTGTGACGAAGAGCGATGAGATGAATCTCTTGTGCTGTGTGATCGCAAAACAGGCTGCCGACTGTCATACAATTGCCCGCGTCCGAAATCCGATCTATCGGGAGGAGCGGGATTTTATTCGCAGAAAGCTGGGACTTTCCATGATTATCAATCCGGAACACGCGGCTGCGATGGAGATTGCGCGGCTGCTGCGTTTTCCGTCTGCAATTGAGATTGACAGTTTTTCCCGCGGACGTGTCGAAATGCTGCGGTTTAAGGTGCCACAGAATTCCAGAATTGCCGGTTACGCTCTGAAGGATCTTTCGCGGGCGATACAGAGCGATATTCTGGTGTGTGCTGCGGAGAGAAATGACGAGGTTTATATTCCGGACGGTAATTTTGTGATTCGTCAGGGGGACAGTCTGTCCATCATTGCTGCTCCTTCAAATGCAGTGGATTTCTTCCGGAGAATCGGCGTGCGTATGAATCAGGTACACAGTACCATGATTGTAGGCGGCGGAGATATCACGTATTATCTTGCGAAGTCTCTGGAGAGTACCGGTGTTGATGTGAAGATTATCGAAAAAAACAGGAGCCGTGCAGAGACATTGAGCGAGCTTCTTCCCAGGGCGACGGTGATCTATGGAGATGGCAGTGACAGAGAACTGCTTCGGGAAGAGTGTATTCAGGATATGGACTCCTTTGTGGCCTGTACGGACATGGATGAGGAAAATATTATATTGTCACTGTATGCCAAGAATATGGTATCCACTAAAGTAGTGACCAAGATCAATCATCTGGAATTTAATGATGTTATTCATACGCTGAATCTGGATAGCCTGATTTATCCGAAGCATATCACAGCAGAATATATTCTGCAGTATGTGAGGGCGATGAAAAACTCGATCGGAAGTAATGTGGAGACCCTTTACAAATTGATGGATGACCGCGTGGAAGCATTGGAGTTCCAGATCCATCAGAACTGTCGTCTGGTTGGAATCCGTCTGCAGGATATGAAAACACGGCCGAATCTGCTGGTGGCTGCCATCAGCCGTCAGGGGAAGGTCATTATCCCAGGAGGTCAGGACAGCTTTGAAGTGGGAGACTCTGTCATCGTAGTTACAACGGTTACGGGGCTTCAGGATATTCATGAGATCTTGTCAGAGTAGCAAAGGAGCCGGTCTATGAATGATAAAATGATTCGATTTATTATCAGCTGGGTTCTGAAGCTGGAGGCAATCCTGATGATGCTCCCGGTACTGATTGCACTGATCTATCGGGAAAAGGAAGGATTTGTCTATCTGATATGGGCGGCTGTGTGTGCCGGAATCGGATGTTTGCTTTGCAGAAAGAAACCGGCCAACATGGAGATTTATTCCCGGGATGGATTTGTCGCGGTTTCCTTAAGCTGGATTGTGTTGGGTGTGTTTGGCGCAGTCCCCTTTGTGATTACCAGGGAAATTCCGTTTTATGTAGATGCACTTTTTGAGATTGTCTCGGGATTTACGACTACCGGAGCCAGTATTCTCCCCGAAGTAGAGGCACTGTCACATGCAAGTCTGTTCTGGAGAAGCTTTTCCCATTGGGTAGGAGGCATGGGTGTGCTGGTATTTATTCTGGCGCTGCTGCCCATGAAAGGCGGTTCTGTGATGAACCTGATGAAAGCGGAGAGCCCGGGACCTACGGTATCTAAATTTGTTCCGAGAGTCCGCGGAACAGCGAAGCTGCTGTACCAGATTTATATTGCGCTGACCCTCATTACGATGGCAGCTCTGATTCTTTCGGGAATATCGGTCTTTGAGTCGGTTACCCTGGCATTTGGTGCAGCCGGCACCGGAGGATTTGCGGTGCTGAATTCGGGGTGTGTTGGCTATTCCCCCGTACAGCAGTGGATTCTGACAATCGCGATGATTGCCTTTGGTGTCAATTTTAACTTTTATTATTTGTTACTGTGCAAGAAAATCAAATCTGCATTTGGGTCCCAGGAGGTAAGAGCCTATTTCCTGATTATCCTGATGAGTATCGGCGTGATTACCTGGAATGTCCATACCATGTACCCAACGTTTGGTGAGGCTCTTCGTCAGGCCGCGTTCCAAGTAGGATCGATCATTACGACGACCGGATTTGCGACGGCAGATTTCAATCTCTGGCCGGAATTGTCGAAGACGATCCTGGTGATGCTGATGTTTATTGGTGCCTGTGCCGGTTCCACAGGAGGCGGAATCAAAGTATCCCGTATCCTGATCCTTTTGAAAACTGTGCACAAGGAGCTGACGGCGATTGTGCATCCGCGCAGTGTAAAGCGAATTCGCTTTGACGACCATGTGGTTGAGCATGAGGTGCTTCGGGCAATCAATGTATTTATTATTGTATACCTGGTGATTTTTGCCGGTTCTATGCTGGTGATCAGCTTTGATGAATTTTCATTTGAGACGAATTTTACGGCGGTAGCTGCTACACTGAATAATATCGGACCTGGTCTTGACAAGGTAGGCCCTATGAGCAATTACAGTGAATACAGTACGATTTCCAAACTGATTCTGATTTTTGATATGCTGGCAGGCCGTCTGGAATTATTCCCGATGCTGATTCTGTTTTACCCGTCCACATGGAAGAGAAGAGGATAACAGAACAAAAAACTGAGAAATGACAGAATATGGAGGACAAAACCAATGAGTAAGTGGGAAGATAACGTGAGAAAAGTAGTGCCTTATGTTCCGGGAGAACAGCCAAGGCAGAAGGATATGATTAAGCTGAATACGAATGAGAATCCGTATCCGCCTTCTGGCGAGGCAGCAAAGGTGCTGCAGGCATTTGACGAAGACACCCTCCGGCTGTATCCTGATCCGACGGCAGCGGAACTTGTGAATGCAATTGCAGATGTCTATCAGGTGAGCCCGAAGCAGGTTTTTGTGGGTGTGGGAAGTGATGATGTACTTGCAATGTCTTTTATGACGTTTTTTAATTCCGAAAAACCGATCCTGTTTCCGGATATCACGTATTCCTTTTACGACGTGTGGGCAGAGGAATTCCGGATTCCCTACGAGCGCGTTATGCTGGATGAAGAATTCAAAATCGTACCGGAACAGTATTTCTCTGAGAATCATCAAAACGGCGGTATCGTATTCCCCAATCCCAATGCGCCTACAGGCGTAGAACTGCCGCTGGATGCCATTGAGGCGATTCTGCAGCACAATCCCGATGTGGCCGTGATTGTGGATGAGGCTTACGTGGACTTTGGCGCGGTATCTGCCCTGCCTTTGCTGAAAAAGTATGAAAATCTGCTGGTGGTGCAGACAACATCCAAATCCAGATCACTGGCAGGTATGCGGATCGGATATGCAATCGGAAATGAGAAAATGATCCGCTATCTGAATGATGTGAAGTATTCCTTCAATTCCTATACGATGAATCAGCTCACCATCGCCATGGGAGCTGCGGTGTTTCGCGATACGGCGTATTTTGAGGAGACGGTCGCCAAAGTGGTGGAAACGCGTGAATGGGCAAAAAAGGAATTTACACGTCTTGGCTTTTCTTTTGGAGATTCAAAGGCAAACTTTGTTTTCGTCACACACAAGAGTGTTCCGGCAAAACAGATTTTTCAGGCACTCCGGGAACAGCATATTTATGTCAGATATTTTGACAAGCCAAGAACGGATCGTTACCTGAGAATAACGATAGGAACCAGAGAGCAGATGCAGATACTCTTTGACTTTCTGGAAGAATATCTTGGGAAGGACAGCCTTGGCTGATTAATGAAAGAAGAGGGAAAGGTAATTTCAAAATGAGTGAGCATGTGGGGGCTTGTAAAGGCTCCGGATCCAACCAGATTACAGAGGGGGTTATCTGGAAACAGCTGCTGTTTTTCTTTTTTCCGATCTTATTCGGAACCTTTTTTCAGCAGCTGTATAACACGGCAGATGCCATGATTGTGGGACACTTTGTGGGAAAGCAGGCACTGGCGGCAGTGGGCGGAACGACAGGTACGCTGATCAATTTGCTGGTGGGCTTTTTTACCGGACTTTCCAGCGGTGCGACCGTGATTATCTCCCAGTATTATGGAGGAAGAAAACGGGACAAGGTACAGTGGGCAGTACATACCTCGGTTGCGTTTTCCATTTTGGGAGGTCTGGTACTGATGGGGATCGGAATCATCGGATCGCGATGGATGCTGGAGCTGATGAATACGCCGTCTGATGTTATGGAGCACGCGCTGATTTATATCCGTATTTATTTTCTTGGCACAGTAGGAAATCTGCTGTATAACATGGGTTCCGGAATCCTGCGCGCGATCGGTGATTCCAGAAAACCGCTGTATTTTCTGATTGTCTGCTGTTTCACCAATATTATCCTGGACCTGCTGCTTGTGGCGGCACTGGGACTTGGAGTTCTCGGAGCGGCGCTGGCAACGATTCTCTCGCAGATGATCAGCGCGGTGCTGGTGATGGGGTCCCTGATGAGGACACAGGATATCTATCGCCTGGATTTGTCTAAAATCAGGATTGACGGGATTATGTTACGAAGAATTGTCCGAATCGGATTTCCGGCAGGTATGCAGTCTGTGATGTATTCTGTATCCAACGTGATTATTCAGGCCGGTGTCAACGGACTGGGAACCGATAACGTAGCAGCGTGGGCTGCTTATGGCAAGGTAGACGGTCTGTTCTGGATGATGGTCAATGCGCTTGGAATCTCGGTGACAACCTTCGTGGGTCAGAATTATGGAGCGGGCCGGATCGATCGGGTACATAAGGGAGTCCGCGTCAGTGCGGGACTGTCTGTGATTATGACCTCCATTATGTGTGTCTTCCTCTGGTTTGGCGGAAGCCCTCTGATGAGTCTTTTTACTTCCGACGAGGCGGTACGTCAGATCAGCAGCAGTCTTTTACATTTTATGGTTCCCACCTTTTTTACGTATCTGGCGATTGAGATTTTATCCGGTTCCCTTCGCGGTGTCGGAGACTGCTGGATTCCGATGGTGATCACCGGGCTTGGGATCTGCGGTGTGCGGATCCTGTGGGTGATTTTTGGTCTGCCCCATTATCACACATTGAAGGGTGCGGCGTTCTGCTATCCATTAACATGGGTGATCACTTCGATCGCATTTCTGATCTACTATTTTCGGTTCAGCGCTCTTGGAAAACGGAAGACAGCTCGTTAGGGGCAGCGGGTGATGACGAAAAAGAGCTTTCCTTTTGAGAGTTTCGGAAATGAAAACCGGACAAAAGGGAAGCTCTTTTTTGTGTCTCGATAAATATATTTGTGGATCTATTTCGGCAAAATGACTTCGGTTTTGTATTTAGCAGGATTAATCCCCACGTACTTTTTGAACACCTGACGAAAATGCTCGTAATCACTGTATCCCACCAGGTCAGCCACTTCATAGGTTTTCCTGTTGCTGGAATCCGCCATCAGCTCTTTTGCCTTGCGGATCCGGCACATAGTGATGTATTCGGAGATACTGACTCCGGTGTGTTTTTTAAAAAGAGAGCTCAGATAATTCGGTGACAGATAAAGATGGTCAGCCAGATTGGTGACGGTTATTTTTTCACGGTAATGCTCCTCGATGTATTGGCATGCATTGAAAATGACGGGAGGATACTTGGCGGATTCGCAGTCAGAAAGCCGCAGGATTGCTTTCTGATTCAGGAGATTCAGCATTTTTTCCAGGCGAAGCAGACTTTCTTCCTGCTGAAGGGATACCTCTGTCAGGCCCAGTTCCAGCAAAAGGGGAGAGATACCGGTTTTGAGGGAAGCGAGCAGGGTATCAAGAGCAATCAGGATTGCCCGAAGCTCACGCCGGAGGCGATACATGGATAAACGGGAGGCGACGGCGTATTCCAGCCATTGATGGATCATCTGACTGCAGCCGGACAGGGAAAGTTCGCGCAATGCTTTTTTATATGCTTCCTCGGAAAAAATGGGAGGGGCATCATCACAGGTATTCATGGGATCCTGGCACTGATAACAGTGACTGGAAAAACTGCATGTCCGGCTGTTCAGCGTGTGCTGTATCTGAGTAAAGGCGGAAGCGGCACATTCCAGGTGCTCCAGAGGCAAACTCATACAGAAAGTCAGAGACATACGTGATGGCAGGTACTGCTGTATTGTGTCGGAAATGACTTTCCGGATGGGATCTGTATGCTGATCCCAAAGGCTTATGATCCCGGCATAAGTATTGAACTGTATTCGTGAATAAATCACCCGGTCTGCAGAAGGCAGATTCAGAATCCGCTGACAAAGCAGCTCCATTTCCTGTGAGGCAGCTTCTTCTCTGCCGTCAGTAAGTGTACTGTCGAACAGAATTTTGAAACAGCAAAAAGTGCGGTTTTCCAGAGGAAAGTTCAAAATAGAACATTTCTCTTTCAGTTGTGCGGAAAAGTCCGGAACCGGATCTGACAGAAAAAGATTCAGAAAAGACCGTGTGATATCCGGAATGGAATGCTGCAGGCTTGACAAAATATTTTGAAAATTCTGCTGATCCATTCGTTCCTGCTCAATGGCGGCAATCGCTTTGGCAACGGCCGCAGTAATGTCCGATGCGAGAGAAGGTTTTACAATATAATCGATGACGCCATACAGCAGAGCTTCCTTTGCAAAATTGAAATTTTGATGACCGCTGAGGATTATGATTTTGGTGCTTTTGTATTGTCTGTAAATCGCTTTAATGAAGTCGAGACCGTACATGTTTGGCATAACAATGTCGGTGATAACAAGGTCCGGATGGTGAAGTGAGGTTTTCTGAATCGCATCCTCTCCATTGCAGGCGCAGTCTATGACTTCCACATCCATCGTTTCCCAGGGAATGCAGCTCTTAAGATAAGAAAGCATGAAAGGTTCATCGTCGACCAGTAAAAGTTTGTATGACATTGTGCATTCTCCTTTCTATTATTTTTCGCCCGTATCCGGCAGCTCTTTCAGATAAGGAATGGTCAGGCAGGCAGCGGTTCCGCCATTTTCCGGAGTGAAAAAATGAAGTCCGTATTTATCGCCGAATGCGTTCTGAATCCGCTGATTGACATTGTAGACTCCATATCCGGGTGTTGCTTTGGTCAGAATTTGTGAAGACACCTTCTCATCCATACCGGTTCCGTCGTCAATGACGCAGATTTGAATATCTGTTTCCTTTGTTTTTGCTGTAATCTGAATGTGACCGCATCCGCCGGTTTTGGAAAAACCATGTACCAGACTGTTTTCCACTAATGGCTGGAGAATCAGATTGAGCGTGTATCCGTCAAGAATATCAGGATCGATATCCCAGTCGATCTGAAAACTGTCTTCGTATTTCAGGGACTGTAATTTGACATAGGCGCTGACCTGTTCAATCTCCTGTGCCAGAGTCAGATAAGTCTTTCCGTTGTTGAGTGAGAGGCGAAGAAACCGGCCGAAAGTATGAACGATATCGCACACCATCAGGTCATTGTTTTTCAGGGCGATGTAATTGATCAGCTCAATGGTATTATATATGAAATGCGGATTAATTTCTGCCTGAAGAAGTTTGAGTTCTGTGGCATGTTTTTCCTGCTGCTCTGTTTTTACGTTTTCCATGAGGGTCAGGATATCATCCACCATATGATTGAACTGATTGTTGAGGATATCAATTTCTTTGATGGTGTACTGATTTTCATTATGTTTTAAAAATGTCCTGGAAACATTTTTCACGGTTTCTGTCAATTGCCCCAGCGGTTTGGTGACATAGGAAGAAAGATAGGCACCTAAGATGGCTGAGAGTATCAGAACTGCCAGTGAAAGAATCAGAGTATATGTGGCAATCTGATCCAGATCCCGGGTCATATAGGTAATATTCATGTACTGTGTAAGGGTCCAGCCCCGTTTTTCAAGTTTGTGAGTGATAATCAGCTGCCCGGTGTCCTGGTTTAACAAAACAGGAGAATCTGTGGTGGATCGAATGACTGTTCCGATCAGGGATTTATCGGAATGGGAAAGGACCATTCCATTTTCATTTAAAATCATCGCTTCGGTGTCCACATCAAAGATAGATTGTCGGATCATATTATAGAGGACGGACTCCGGACAGGTGATCAGGAGCATTCCCAGCCTCTGCGATGAGTTTTTCTTATAGATGTTTTTGAAAAGACAGATGGTGGTCTGGCTGTCATCAATGGAGCTGTCGATGGAACCTCGCAGTATATCATTTTTTTTCAGAAGGATCCATCCGCTGTTACTTACTTTATAGGTGCGGTCAATGAGCTCAGAAGAGAGATATTCTTTTGAAATTACGCCATTCAGATTATAATGATTAATTCCTTTAAAGTTGTCTGAGACAATATTAATGGAAGAAATCTCGCTGTAGGAATATACGAAAGAAGACAGAATCGAGGAGATTTCCTGACTTCTCACCATATTTTCGTAGATATCTGCTTCCTTGCTGTCAAGCAAATGAAGAATATCGGAATTTTCACAGATGGATGCGGCAATATTATCCATGTCATCCAGAAAGTCAAGGACGTTTGTGCCCACGGATTCCAGGGCTTTTTGCTGATAGAGAGCTGTTCTGTCTATGATATATTTGCTGCTGTAGGCGTACATGTAACTGGAAACCAGAACGATGGACAGCGTGAGGATTGCAAGGGATCCTGTAATCAGCAAAGTTCTCAGTCTTATATGGAAATGACACTTTTTCATGCATATTCTCCTTTATATGATTTTCGATTCCATTGTAAGAAAAATGAGGGAAAATTACAAGAATTCAGAGGAAAGAGTGTAGAAAAACAGGAATAATCGTAGAGTAACCGTGTTAAAAAAATGGAAAAAGCAGGATAAAATACATATATCGAAACCGAATTCGGATGAATATATGTAAAAAATGCACAAAAGGAGAAGAGGTATGAAGAAAAGGTATTTACAGACCATCGGAACGATCAGCACGCTGACACTGGTTTGCAGCCTTATGGCAGGATGTTCTTCCGGCAGTCAGAACAGTACAGCAGACAAGGAGCAAAACACGGCAAGCTCTGCAAACACAGAAAGTCAGAACACGGAGAGCGCTGCAGGTACGGAAAGTGAGAGCCCGGAAGAGCTGCAGGCAAATATCCGTTTTTCCTGGTGGGGCGGTGATGAGCGTCATACAGCTACCATTAATGCGCTGGAAGAATTCAATAAGAAATATCCTGGTGTTAAGGTGGATGTGGAATATCAGGGATATGACGGATACCATGACAAAATGTTCACACAGCTGGCAGGAGGAACTGCACCGGATCTGTTCCAGTATAATCCGGAAAATATGCCCGAAGTGGTTGAGGCCGGTAAATTACTGTGTCTGGATGAGTATGTTGAGAGCGGGCTTTTAAATCTGGATTCCGTATCAGAAGGAACGGTTGCGGACTGTATGATTGACGGAAAATTATACGGTATTCCTATGAGTACTCAGACCGTATGTATTATTTACAATAAGACTCTGTTTGAAAAAGCCGGTGTGGAATGCCCGGCAGATGACTGGACCTGGGATGATTATGACAGAATCGTGCAGGAATTATCAGAGAAGCTTCCGGAGGGCGTATACCCGTCCACAGATCTGCGTGTGATGGATATTACCACACTTTCTATGGTGCATCAGAATGGCGGAATGTATCTGACTCCGGATGGAGAACTGAATTTTGCAGATGCGATCGGAGAGCCGCTGGAAAAATTCCAGCAATATATGGAAGAGGGAATCGTGCCTCCGGTGGAAGAAAGCCTTGCGACAACCGGTGATACAATTTTTATGGAAGGCCGTGCTGCGATTCATGGAACCTTTAATGCAATGGCAACCACACTGCAGGCTGGCTCCATTGATCAGGATGAGTATGTACTTACCTCTATCCCATCCGCCAATACCGGGGATCGTCTGGGTATGTATGTAAAAGGTGAAGTTGCATTCTGCATCAGTGCTGATTCTGAGAATAAAGAAGCAGCAGTTACTTTACTGAATGAGTTTATCAATAACCCGGAGATGGGCAGAATCCTTGGGTTCAGCAGAGGAATTCCGCCAAGTGAAACGATTCGTGAAGAACTGAAGAAAAATCTTAGCGGTATTGATTCCGATGTACTGAAAGTTCAGGCAATGGCGGATGAGTCAAAGGATACTCCCGAACCGCGTCTTATGAAAGGCTGGATGGAAGTTGCTACTGTTATCCGTGAAGAGACAGATGAATATCGCTATGGACGCAAAGATCTTGCAACAACGATTCAGGATATGACATCAAGAGCACAAAGTGAATTTGCAAAAGCACAGTAGAAACAAAGCAATATTCAAAATTGCATAACTATTAACAGATACTGCTTTACATCCGGTACACAGGCAAGCTATAGTAATCGTAACAATAGATGGAGGTTTTGTATGAAAAAATGGTGGAAAGCAGTATCTGTCCTCGGACTGATCATTCTTCTTAGCGGGTGTATTCTGGGGCTGATGAGTTTTATCAAGGATATTTATCTGCAGCATTCGTACGAACTGTACAGTGAACCGGAAGAAGCAAATGGAGAGAAGGTGAAGATCACATTTGCCTGGTGGGGAGGCTCGGACAGAAACAAACGTACGATGCAGGCAATTGATCAGTACGAGAAGAAGAATCCCAACATAAAGATTGATGCCTGGTATCAGGAATACGAAGGATACCGTGAAAAAATCAATGTTCAGCTGGAAGCATCTGACGGACCGGATGTTTTTCAGTTCAATCCGGAGGACCTGGGTGCTCTGGTGGAACGCGGACATGTGGTACCACTGGATGGTTTTGTCCAGGAAGGGATCCTGGACCTCTCCAATATCCCTGAGAGCAACCTGTATGAAGGGAAATATGAAGGACAGCTCTATGGCATTCCCATGAGTATACAGACGTTTTGTATGATTTATAATAAGTATCTGTTTGATCTGGCCGGTGCCGCGTATCCGACAGACGACTGGACATGGGATGATTTTGAAACTACTTTAAGAGAACTAAAAGAAGGACTTCCGGAAGATGTTTACCCTTCCGGAGATTTAAGAAGTGCCGAGATTACCACAATGCTGATGATTCATCAGCAGGGAGGATCCTATCTGACACCTTCCGGAGAACTGAACTTTCAGGAGGAGATCCGAAAACCGCTGGAATTATTTCAGAGATATGGGGAAGAAGGTCTGGTTCCGCCGGTGGAAAAAAACATAGGAAATTCCATCGATTCGCAGTTTGTTAACGAACAGGTGGCCATCATTGCAACTTACAATGCAATGGCCCAGACACTTCAATCCAATGCGCGTGACAGCCATGAATATGGATTGGTTGCCATTCCGGAGAGTACGCAGGGCGATAAGCTTGGCACTTATGTTAAGGGAGATTTACTGCTGCTGATTAACAGCCATTCGGATGATCAGACAGAGGCAGCAGCCTTTATCAATGCACTGATTAATGACACGGAACTGATCGAAACGCTGGGATTATCCAGGGGATTGCCGCCAAGTACCAAAGCTCAGGAACAACTGGAGGATACGCAGGGAATGGCAGCGGAAGTGTTTCGTCTGCAGAGAATTGCGGAAAAATCCAATGATGTGCCGGAACCACGCTACATCAAGGGATGGAGTGAATGCATACAGATTGTGGATCATGTGACGAGGCAATATGCTTTTCAGAAAATTACACTGGATGAGGCGGTGGAGAGCATGGAAACACAATGTGAGGAAATACTCCGCCAGGCCGGAAGGTGAAAGATAGATTTTGTCTGAAACAGATGATTAGGAAAGGAGGGTATACATGGGGACAAAAGGAAGACTGCAAAAAAAGAAACGTCGGAGATCCTATGATTTTCTTTTTGTATTGCCATGGGTAATTGGCTTCTTGTGCTTCACATTAATACCCTATGCATACAGTTTTTATATTAGTTTTACAAAATATAATATGATCGGGACAGCGAAATGGATCGGACTGGATAATTATATTGAAATTCTCACCAAAGATGCATATTTCAGACAGGCGTTGGTGGTGACTATCAAATATGTGATTATTTCAGTTCCGCTGAAAATGTTCTTTTCACTTCTGGTGGCTGTGATGCTGAATAATAAGCTCTCAGGATCCAAAATATACCGAACAATCTATTACATTCCGTCGCTGCTTGGTTCCAGTGTGGCAATCTCGGTTGTCTGGAAAGCGATGTTCCGAAAAGATGGAGTAATCAATGCCTTTCTTGCTCTTTTTGGAATCCAGGGGCTGGAGTGGATCGGAACTCCATCTACGGCGCTTTGGGTGTTGGCGCTGCTGGCAATGTGGCAGTTCGGTTCTCCAATGCTGATTTTCCTTGCAGGACTCAATCAGGTACCGTCTTCTTTGCTGGAAGCGGCAGAGGTGGATGGTGCGACAGGGATCCGAAAATTCTTTCACATTACCCTGCCCATGATTTCTCCGATGATTTTCTTCAATCTTGTAATGCAGATGATCGGAGCATTTCAGACTTTCACGTCAGCTATGATGGTTACCAACGGGGGACCGGTAAACTCAACACTCCTATATGTGTTGTACATATACAACGAAGGGTTTACCAAATATAATTTCGGATACGCAGCGGCGTTGTCCTGGATTCTGTTTGTAATTATCATGTTTTTTACCATGATCGTATTTAAAACTCAAAACAAATGGGTTTATTATGAGAATCAGGAGGGGTGATTATGTCGTTAAGCAACAAAAATAACAGACGAAAACGAAAGATAAAGAAAGCCCTGATTTACATCATCATTACCCTGCTGGCCCTGATCATGATTTATCCGTTGGTATGGATGATTTTTGCATCCTTCAAGCCGAGCAATGAGATTTTTGACAATTCCCATTTGCTGCCGCGCGTCTGGAAATTTGATAATTTCGTGAATGGTTGGAAGGGAGTAAAAAGCTATTCCTATCTGAGATTTTACATGAACACGTTCCTGCTTGTGGGGGGAGTGATTCTGGGAAATCTTTTTTCCTCTTCGGTTGTTGGCTTCGGGTTTGCAAGAGGACGCTTCAAAGGAAAAAAATTCCTGTTCTCTCTTCTTATGGGAACAATGATGCTTCCCGGAACCGTGACGATGATTCCAAACTTTATTATCTTTAACTCCCTCGGATGGGTGAACACCTACCTGCCGTTTATTGTTCCAGCTTTTTGCGGAGGCACGTTTTTTGTGTATCTGATGATACAGTTTATGAAAGGAATTTCGACGGAACTGGATGAAGCAGCCAGGATTGACGGTTGCAGCTCGTTTCAGATTTTTGCCAGAATCATTCTTCCTCTGTGCAAGCCGACACTTGCCACAGTTGCAGTCTTTTCCTTTGTGTGGACCTGGGATGATTTTATGGGACAGTTGATTTATATTTCAGAAATGAAAAAATACACCGTTGCGCTTGCCTTAAAAATTATGGTGGACCCTTTGGCTGCGATCGACTGGGGTGCGGTGATTGCCATGGCTTTGCTGTCAGTAGTGCCGTCCATCGTGGTATATTTTGTTGCACAGGATTCCTTTGTGGAGGGAATTGCCACAACAGGGCTGAAAGGATAAGTGGTAAAAATGAAGAAACTAATTTCTCCGATGCGTGCCAGGGAAATCTTTGAGGAAGCCCTGGAAATTCTGGAAAACCATGGCCTGGAGTGCCCGGATGCTTCTGTTTGCCGGAAAATTCAGGAAAAAGTACCCTGTGTTTTTAAAGATCAGCATATTCGCTTTTCCAAAGAAAAGGTCAGAGATTTTTTTGAGATGAGGCGTCCGAGGCTGGCCGCTTCCCAGAATCGGGATGAAGAGAAAATCACAATCGGGGGGAATTGGCATGCATGGTATTTCTGTGATCCCGTGACGAACGAGCCGCGCACTGCCACGAGAGAGGAAGCGATCGCCATGGCACGTCTGGCGGAGTCGCTTGGAGCGGGCAGGGGTCCGATCCCGGTAGCACCTGGAGAGATTTCTCCTGCGCTGCATACCATGGAATGCGAGAGACTTGCATTGTGTTATACGGAAGGGATGGGAGGATGTCTGACCGCGACAGATCCGGAAGAAATTGCTGTCTTAAAAGAAATGTATCGGGTGGCCAATAGAAGATATCTGCTGGCGCTGGAACCTTTGATCAGTCCTTTGCGTCTGAATCCGGAGGTTATGAACATCTATTTTCAATGGTGTGATGATCCGGAGCTGGATATCACGATTTTTACACCGATTCCCATGGCAGGAGCTACAGCGCCACTGGTATTTCCGGCGGCGCTGGTACAGACACTGGCAGAGGGCCTTGCTCAGGATTATCTCTTTTATCAGTTATCGAATGGAAAAAACCAGGATGGTTTTCAGCTGCGTCTGGATCCCTTTGACATGCGGCATACGAATATCGCTTTTGGGACGCCGGAGTGGTGCCTGTTCAAGCAGGCAGTCGTGGAGCTGTGGAATGAACTGACAGGAGGAAGCTATCGGTTTGGATCCTTTCGAACGAACAGCCGCAGAGTGGATGCACAGGCCATGATGGAGCGAACCGCTTCTTTTCTGTGGCAGATGGAGATGGGAATGCGTCATTTCTCGGCTGTAGGACAGATGTCTGTGGATGAGGTATTCAGTCCGGTACAGGCAATGCTGGATGCGGAACTTGCCGGATACGGAAACCGGCTTCTGAAAGGATTCGACGGGATCTGGCTGGATACCAGTGAGACGAAAGCCATTCTCGAAGAAGGGCTGAAGAGCCATAACTTCATGGATTCCGAATCTACACTGGAATATTTCCGGGAAACCTATGATATGACACGTCTTTCAGATGAAAGAAATGTGATGGCCTGGAAGGAAGCCGGAATGCCCTGCTTTGAAAAGACGGCATGGGAAATGGCGCAGGACAGAATCCGTACGCATACCTTTGAACTGGAAGATGCAAAACAAAATAAAATCAATGATCTTTTTCGGCTGTATGCCAAAAGTGTAAAAAAAATATAGCAAAGGAGCAGAAGAGATGTTAAACGGACAGGTAAAAACATCAATCATTGGAGGCGCCAGCATTACCTGGATGCCTACATTTATTAACGATCTTTCCAATTGCGAATCAATGCTTGGAGGAGAGATTTGCCTCTATGATATCGATCAGGAGCATCTGGAAATCATTCATCAGTTCGCAGAAAAACTGATGAACGAAAAGAAAAAGGATATCCGGCTGAAACTGGTGGATACCCTGGAGGAAGCATTGACCGGAGCTGATTTTGTGGTGTGTACCGTCTTAATCGGAACTCATGAAGTGTGGAAAGACGAGATGAATATCATTCACAAATATGGAATTGAACATCCCAAGGGAATGTCTGTCGGACCTGGCGGTCTTGCGATGGCATTGAAACAGATTCCGTGGATTGTCGCTCTGGCAAAACGGATGGAGGAACTCTGTCCGAATGCGTGGCTGCTGAACCTTTCGAATCCGATGCAGGCAATTTCCCTTGCGGTAGAGCGCTACAGCTCCATCAAATATCTTGGCTTATGCCATGGCGTTACCAACACGATCAGCCGCATGATGTATCTGATCGGGGAGGATGAGTCAAAGGTAAATTATACGATAGGCGGTGTCAATCACTTTGAAATCATCACAAAGATTGAAAAGGATGGAGAGGATCTGCTGGAGAAGGTAGCGCAGGCCTATGAAAAAATTCAGCGTGAAAAGGGACACAGCGGAGAGAGAGTTACAACAGAGATTTACCGGCTGTTTGACGGATATCCCTGTAATGAAGACATTCATGTGATTGAATTCCTTCCATACTACATCCAGAAAGGACGTCATCTGGAAGAATTTGAGCTGACCCATAATTACATTGAAAATCGTATCAAAGGCCGCGATGCACGCTGGCAGGAAATCCGGGATTACATTGACGGCAAAAAGGAACGTCAGGAAGTCGTAGAAGAGCATTCCTCAGAAAAACTGGCGGAAATCATCGATGCTGTGTGCAATAACAAACCGGCTTATATGTATGCGAATGTGACAAACAAAGGGTATATTTCCAATCTGCCGGAGTCCCTGTGTGTGGAAGTACCGGTAATCATTCACCGCAACCGGTATGAGGGAGTCTGCGTCGGAGAGATGCCAAAAGCGCTTGCGGCATTGTCCACCGTTCACGGTGCAGTTCAGGATCTGACTGTGGATGCAGCCATGAATGGAGACCGCCATGCAGCTCTGCAGGCATTATCGCTGGATCCTATGTGTTACACACTGTCGCTGGAGGAGCGCAGCAATCTTCTGGATGAATTGATTGCGAACAGTGCACAGTATATGCACGACGGTTTCCGGAAGGGAGAATGATCATGAGTCTGATCAGAGAATTTCAGGCAGATGCGCTTTCCGTCGCCATCTATGATACGGAAGCGGCTATGGGACAGGCAGCTGCCGCAGATGCAGCCAGAGAGATTTTGCGGCTGCAGGAGACGAAGGAGGAAATCAACATTATCTTTGCAGCGGCTGTCTCACAAAATGAATTGTTGGATGCGCTGTATGAATATAAGGAAATTGACTGGGGAAAGATCAATGCGTTTCACATGGACGAATATGTCGGTGTTGCAGAGGGAGATTCCCGTAGTCTGTCCGGTTTTTTGTGCTCCCATTTTCTTGATCAGGTATCGGTAAAAAACCGGTTTTTCCTGAATGGAATGTGTGAGGATGTGGAAGCGGAATGTGATCGCTATGGACAGCTGCTGGAACAATATCCCTGTGATCTGGTTTTCCTCGGGATCGGAGACAACGGGCATCTGGCATTTAATGACCCCCATGTCGCTGATTTTAGGGATTCCCAAAATGTAAAGACGGTTGCGATTGATGACATTTCCAAACAGCAGCAGGTCAATGCGGGCAATTTTCCTGATATGGAGAGTGTTCCATCCCTTGCCTTTACGGTTACGATACCGGCACTTCTGAGAAGCAAAAAAATGATTTGCGTGGTTCCCACTGCCTATAAGGCAAAAGCGGCGTATGATGCGGTCAGAGGACCCGTATCAGAAACATGTCCGGCTTCGGTTCTCCGCGGCTATTCCAATGCGAAGCTGTATCTGGATCGGGAGAGTGCAAAATATCTTCTGTAAGATGGAAGGATATCGTTTTGATCAGCGCAGCAAGGTGTTGGTGACGATCAGATATATGCATAAATACAGTAAAAATCCTGCCGAAATCGGATTCGGCAGGATTTTTACTGTATTGTCAAAGAAGAGATTTGTTTCTTTGTAATCCGCTTTTTGTATGCACAGATAGAAATAAAATGGAGAATTTTGAGATGGAATTAAATATGACAAAAGGAAGTCCTTTTAAACTGATTTTAAAATTTATTTTCCCTGTTTTGTGTGGAAACCTGTTTTA
Organism: Fusicatenibacter sp.; assembly: GCA_022766945.1. Lineage (GTDB taxonomy): Bacteria > Bacillota > Clostridia > Lachnospirales > Lachnospiraceae > Fusicatenibacter. The sequence continues at coordinate 26,605 of JALEOU010000107.1, forward strand.
TCAGAGCTATAATATGATAGATACGATAATTGTGGGCCAGTGCCTTGGATCACAGGCCCTGGCGGCGGTCGGAGCAACCAGCTCTATTTCTTTTCTTGTATTTGGACTGGCAAATGGGATGACCGCAGGGTTTGCCATTCCCATTGCGCAAACATATGGAGATGGAAATATAGAACAGATGAAGAAATATGTTGGAAGTGCTGTTTTTCTGGGAGGACTGCTTACAGCTATCATGACGGTGATTTGCGTATATACGATTCCCCTGATTCTGAGAATATTAGGTACTCCAAAGGATATATTCGAAATGTCCAGGATATATATTATTATGTCGCATATCTTGTTATTACAGGGAAATGGAAAAAGAATTCTCTTTTTTCCTGATATCTGGTAGAATAGTGCTGATGAATGCAAAAACTGCAATATCATATTTCTGAACATTGACAGACATGATAAGGAAAAGGATTTTTTTGAATGCGGGGAAAGAGAGGAAAGAGTAATTGAAACTACTGGACGGAAACCGAATTACACTGGGAACGTGTTATTACCCGGAGCATTGGCCGGAAGATCTGTGGGAGGAGGATCTGCGCCGGATGCTCGGCTGTGGGATCGAGACTGTGCGGATCGCTGAGTTTGCCTGGAGCAAGATTGAGCCCAAAGAGGGTGTTTTTGACTATACTTTTTTTGATCGCTTTCTGGAGACTGCCGAAAAGACGGGGATGCAGGTGATCTTTGGAACGCCGACAGCCACTCCGCCGGCGTGGCTTACGGAAAAATATCCGGAAGTACTGAATGCGGATATCAACGGGACGCTGTATCGTCACGGTGCGCGGCGTCATTACAACTACAATTCACCCAAATATCAGGAACTGTGCCGGCGGATTGTGGAGAAGGCAGCGGTTCATTATGCACCGCATCCTGCCGTGATTGGCTGGCAGATCGACAATGAACTGAACTGTGAAATTGATGTCTTTTATTCGGAGAGTGATACGATCGCGTTCCGGGAATATCTGAAACAGAAGTACGGGACGCTGGAGGCGCTCAATGAAGCCTGGGGAACGGTTTTCTGGAATCAGACTTATACTGAGTGGGAAGAAATTCATGTGCCGCGAAAAACGATCAGCAATGCCACGAACCCCCATGAAGTACTGGATTATACCCGATTTGTGTCAGACAGCGCCTGCCGTTTCGCAAAAATGCAGAGCGATATTCTTCGCAGGTACTTAAAACCGGGGGATTTCATCACGACCAATGGTCTGTTCGGCAATCTGGACAGTCATCGGATGACGCAGGAGAGTCTCGATGTGTTTATGTATGATTCCTATCCGAATTTTGCTTACTGCCTGGATTCCTATCAGAAAGAGGATCCGCTCAAAGACAGAAAGTGGAGCCGGAATCTGTCTGAAGTGCGCTCCATCTCGCCGGTTTTCGGTATTATGGAGCAGCAGTCCGGTGCGAACGGCTGGAATACAGGCATGATCGCTCCCACACCAAAGCCGGGACAGCTGACGCTCTGGACGATGCAGAGCATCGCGCACGGCGCGGATTACATCAGCTATTTCCGTTGGCGGACAGCCACTATGGGCACAGAAATTTACTGGCATGGCATTCTCGACTATTCAGGACGCGATAATCGGCGCCTCCGGGAAGTATCTGCGGTACACGAAAAGCTGGAGAAGATGGATGAGGTGGCAGGTTCCCGCTATCAGGCAAAAGTTGGAATTTTGAAGGATTATGATAATATCTGGGATGCAGGGCTGGATAAATGGCATGAAACGATCGACCGGCAAAGCCAGAAGGCACTGTTTGAGGCATGTCAGCGGACGCATACGCCCTTTGATTATTGTTATCTGGATCACATGACAGACAAAGAGCTGGCAGCTTATCAGGTGCTGTTCTATCCCCATGCGGTGATTATGACAGAGGAGCGTGCCGAAATTCTGGAGCAGTATGTGGCAAACGGAGGCTGTCTTGTGGTGGGCTGCCGCAGCGGTTATAAGGAAATTCATGGCAAGTGTGTCATGGATCCTCTGCCGGGACTTCTTGCGGAACTGACCGGAACCGATATTCCGGAATATACCCTGATTTCCCCGGAGGAGGGTGGAATCGTTTTGGCCGACTGGGATGGGACACCGGTGGAGACGGCAGTATTTAATGATCTGCTTTCGCCGCTTCCCGGTGCATACGCAGAGGCATTTTATATCGGCAGCTACTATAAAGGAACTCCGGCACTGATTTCTCACCCGTACGGAAAGGGCAAAGCGTACTATTTCGGAGGCGCCTTTACGGAACAGTCGGCAGAAGTTTTTCTGGAAAAACTGGGTGTAAAAGACCCTTATGGAGCGATCGCCGATATACCGGAATGCTGTGAATTGGCAGTAAGGGAAAAAGAGAACAGAAAGTATCTGTTTGTCCTGAACTATTCCTCCGTTCCTCAGAAAATAATTCTGAAAGTACCGGCATATGATCTGTGGCAGGGGACAGAGGCAGAGGGGACAGTGGATCTTTTGCCTTATGAGACAAAAGTATATCGCCTTAATTGATCTTGCGAAAGGCCGTCGGTGTCATACCGGTGGCCTTTCGGAACATACTGATGAAATGGCTGGTATCTGTATATCCGACCCGATGGGCGACTTCCTGTATCCGCATCCGGCGATAGGTCAGAAGGAACTCTTTTGCTTTGCTGATGCGGTACGTAGTCAGATATTCATACACGGAACAGCCGAGATACCGGACAAACAGCCGGGACAGGTACTGTGGTGTGATATAAACCAGACGGCAGAGGGCATCAGCGGTCACATCCAGTGCATAATCAGTTTCAATCACTTTTATTATCGGAAGGACATATTTCTGATACAGAGGATCATCGGAAAGTGAGGCAGTGCGGCCCTGATCAGCCAGAGAAAGCAATATCCGGTAGCAATCCAGAGACAGTTCTCTGGTATCGGTGGAAGAATCTCTGTATTTTTGGATAGCAGCTGTGATCTGATGCGAGAGCGCGGCACCATGAACACTGTTTACCAGAATCACCGGCTGATTGCCGACAATAGCAGGGATACTGCTCTCGAGCGTTCCGGTAAACGTGGCAAAGAGTGTCATCCATCCAGGGGACGCGGAGCAGTAGGAATGCTCCACGAAAGGAGCAATCAGAATCCCCTCCTGTGGTTCCAGACGATAGGAGTTTCCCTGAACCTGTACGATTCCGCTGCCTTCTTCTGTCTGGAGGTAGTGGTAGTGAGGAAAGCCATTCGGACGGGAGGTGGGTTCCTGAAGCCAGTGGTTTCCAAGAGAATCAAAGAGAAAAGGTTCTGTGATCGGAGTGCTGCGAAAATAAATTGCCATATCTGATACCTGCCTGTGATGAGTTCTGATTTGTTTCAAAATGTTATATTATCTAGTTTAACATCTTACACAAAGTTGTGTCTATATATATTATAATAAACGTAGCAGGTTACTGTTCTGAGGTCACACGAAACAGCTGTAAGGAGCGCAAGCGCGTCTGTTTGATGGTGTCACAGGAACAGCAGTCAGGGAAGCGGAATAACAGAAGGGAGAGAAGGAACCATGGAACATAAATTTAAGAGAATTCTTTACGGAGGAGATTATAACCCGAACCAGTGGCCAGAGGAGATCTGGAAGGAAGACATGAGAATTTTGAAGGACGCGCGCATTAACAGCGCGACGATTAACGTCTTTTCCTGGGCCAAGATTCAGCCATCGGAGGAGACTTACGATTTTGATGAGCTGGACCGCATCATTGATATGCTGAGCAGGGAAAACTACGATATTGTGCTCGCGACGGCGACAGGGGCACTGCCGGCATGGATGGCGAAGCGCTATCCGGAAGTGGAGCGGACAGATTATGAGGGAAGACATCACAAGTTTGGCCGGCGCCATAATGCCTGCCCGAATTCGCCGGTGTTTCAGAAATTTTCCGCAGCGATGGCAGCAAAGCTGGCAAAGCGGTATGGAAACAATGAGCACGTGGTTTGCTATCATGTGAGCAACGAGTACGGCGGAAGATGCTACTGTGAGAACTGTGAAAAGGCGTTCCGTGTATGGCTGAGAAAAAAATATCGTACGCTGGATGCGTTAAATGCTGCCTGGAACATGGAATTCTGGGGCCATCTGATCGGAGACTGGGATGAGATTGTGCTGCCAAATGAACTCGGCGAAGGCATTGGAAAGCATAAGACTGCATTTGCAGGCCTTTCCATTGATTATCGGAGATTTAATTCAGACAGTATCCTGGAGAATTTCAAGGCAGAGCGTGATGCGATCCGACGCTTTGACAAAAAGACGCCGATCACGACGAATCTGATGGGCACCTACAAAGAACTGGATTACTTCAAATGGGCGAAGGAGATGGATATTGTCTCCTGGGATAATTATCCGGCTTATGACACTCCGTGGAGTTATACTGCGATGTGCCATGACCTGATGCGCGGCCTGAAAGACGAACCGTTTATGCTGATGGAGCAGACACCGAGTCAGCAGAACTGGCAGAAATACAATTCCCTCAAACGTCCGGGACAGATGCGTGCGCAGAGCTATCAGACCATGGCGCACGGCGCTGATACCATTCAGTTCTTCCAGCTGAGAAGAAGTGTGGGCGGCTGTGAGAAATTCCACGGGGCAGTGATTGCCCATGCAGGCACAGAAAACACCCGCGTATTCCGAGAGGTGCAGCAGCTGGGCAAAGAACTGGAAAGCTTTGGCAGTGAGACGCTTGGATCAGCCAATCCGGCACAGGTTGGTGTCATCTTTGACTGGGACAACTACTGGGCACTCGAGTATACCAGCGGCCCAACAGAGGATCTGAAATACGTCGATCAGATTCATCAGTATTACCGTTATTTCTACAACAAAAATATTCCGGTCCACATGATTCCGGTGGATGCAGATTTTGGACGTTATCGGGTGATTGTGGCACCGGTTCTGTATATGGTAAAAGAAGGAATGAAGGAAGCTCTGGAAAAATTTGTCCGTGAAGGGGGAACCCTGATTACCACCTATATGAGCGGCATCGTGGACCAGTCGGATAATGTACATCTGGGCGGTTACCCGGGTCCGCTGCGTGATCTGGCAGGTGTCTGGGTGGAAGAGGTGGATGCACTTGCACCGGAACAGTTCAACAAAGTGGTGTTTGAGGACGGAAGCGTTCATTCCTGCGGTGTGCTCTGCGATCTGATGCACCTGGAAGGGGCAGAGCAGCTTGGAGTCTACGAGAGCGATTTCTATGCAGGAATGCCTGCTGTCACCAAAAACCGGTTTGGAGAAGGCACGGTTTACTATATTGGAACGAACCTGCATGAGGATGGAATCGAAGCGGTGCTGGATCTGGCTGCGGAGCAATCCGGTGTGCATTCGCTCGTAAGCGAGCCTACACGCCTGGAGATTTCCTGCAGAGAAACGGAGGACTTCCGTTACTGGTTTGTGATCAATTTCCAGGATGAAGAACAGAGAATTCCGACAGAATTTGCCGGCAAGACGGATCTGATCACCGGCGAGACGGTGGATGCGAATCTGCTGATGAAAAAGTACGATGTGAAGATTGTAAAAGATAGGAAATAAAACGGGAAACAAAAGCCCCATCTTGTCAGGAAATTTTTGATTCTGACAGATGGGGTTTTTGTTTGCCATGCATGTGAGAAAAATGTGTGCTTCATGCAGACAGATGAAAAATCGTGGTTGCGATCCGGAAGTAAATCAGGATCGAACAGGTATCGACAAGAGTCGTAATCAGCGGGGAAGCCATGATGGCGGGATCCAGGCGTACTTTCTTTGCGAGAAGAGGAAGAATACACCCGATGAGTTTTGCCAGTGTGACAGTAAACATCAAAGAGAGCGCGATCACGAAAGCAAGGGAGGTATCACGGTACATGATCAGAATTCTCAGCCCGTTTGCCACGGACAGGATCATGCCTACGATCAGAGAAACCCGGAATTCCTTCCACATTGCCCGGAAAAGATCTTTGAACTCGATTTCCCCCAGGGCAATTCCGCGAATGATCAGAGTGGAGCTTTGGGAGCCACAGTTACCGCCGGTATCCATCAGCATGGGAATAAACGCGACCAGAATGGGGATAGCGGCAAAGGCTTCCTCGTAGCGCGTAATGATCGTTCCGGTAATCGCTGCTGTGAGCATCAGGACCAGCAGCCAGGGAATCCGGTTTTTGGCATGCTGAAATACCGAAGTTTCAAAATAGGTGTCCTCGCTGGGATTGATCGCTGCCATCAGGGTCATATCTTCGGTGGCCTCATCCACAACAACATCCATAGCGTCATCGACAGTGACAATACCTACCATCATTCCGTCGCCGTCCAGGACGGGAAGCGCCAGAAAATCGTACTTTGAGAAAAGCTGAGCTACCTGCTCCTTATCATCGTGGGTCTGCACAGAGATAATCTCTGTCTCCATAAGTTCTTCGATCTTTGTGTCATCTTCTGCGGTCATCAGATCCTTGGCTGTGACGATACCGATCAGACGTCTGGCATCCAGCACATAGCAGGTATAGATGGTTTCCTTGTGAATACCGACTTTTCGGATATGTGCCATGGCCTGAGCAACAGTCATCCACCGGCGCAGATCGACGTATTCGATGGTCATGATACTGCCGGCACTGTCTTCCGGATAATTCAAAAGCAGGTTGACCTGTCTGCGTTTTTCCGGTGAAATGGATGCAAGAATCCTCGTCACCACATTTGCAGGGAGATCTTCCAGCAGATCTACGGTATCATCGAGAAACATATCATTCAGAATATCTTTCAGTTCGTTTTCGGTAAAAAGATTAATCAGATCTGCCTGCAGGGTATTGCTCATATTGGCAAAAACCTCGGCAGCTTTCTCTTTGGGAATCAGACGGAAGGCCTGAGCCAGTTCTCTGCCTTCCAGCTCCTGGAGAAGTGAGGCAATATCCACGGCGTTCATCACATTCAGAATCGCCCGCACAGCCTTGAATTCCCCTTTGGAGAGAAGTTCCATGAAGATATCTTTGTTCATGATTTGGGTACCTCTTTTCAATTGTGCATAAGTGTACGGGTTCCGCGGGATAACTGTCTGTACCGGATTCCATTTGCCTCACCTGCCTTTCCTGTCAAAAACGAATCAGTCTGCTCATCACAGAACATAGGGTGAATGAAAGCCGATGGGGTGGGAAAAAAGAAGACATAAAAAAGAGGCCTCACGACGGAGACCTTGATCCGGCAGCTTTTTCGCACTCAAAAAACCCAGATGGAAGATGCTGGAAAGTACTTTTTATCGGATTCCGTCGTTCAAGCTTTAGTATCACAGGGCATATCAAATTGCATTAGGTTATGCCTTATATCGACATAGCCTGCTGACCAACGTTTTGTGTCTCCACAAATTTGCGGCAGCAATCTTAGGAAAATCCCAATCCCTGCGGTAACCTCACCTACCGAACTTTCATTATTTACAAATCTATTCTATACGCTGCGAATACATCTGTCAAGGAGCAATTCAAACAAGGTCAAAATGCCTTTTGTTCCCGGCAGTATTCTTTTTTTCATAAGTGGTTACATTTTAGATACAGCTTCTCTAAAAAATGGAAGTATCCCAAAGGTAAGATAAGCATAACGACAGGTTTGATTTTGGGCAGGAGAAAATCTGATGGATTGTAACAGGAGGACAAAACAGTGAATACAGATAGAATACGGGCGAGGGAGAAAATCAGTAAAAGAAATTTGAATCCGGGAAGCGGCAGGAGACGCAGGAGAAGAGTATTATGCTGCCGGCTGCTGTCCGGAGCTTTGGCTGTCTGCCTTGCCGCTGGAATAGGGGTTTGGAAGGGAAACTCCGGAACAGAAAAGGAAGAGGAGCATTTGCCGATGACAGCGTATGACATGGAGGCAAAGGAAGTCGGTGCGATGAATACCCCCGTCTCTGCCAGGACGTATTCTATTGCAGATGATCTGTATGGGAAATATCAGGATCTGCTGATTCTGGTCAACAAGCAGAATCCGCTGGATTCTGTTTATGAGCCGTCTCTGAGGTGGATCTGTGACGGAAGACTTCAGATCCAGGAAATCGTATATGAGGATCTGGTGGATATGCTCGAAGCAGGAGAAGAGGCAGGACATACTTACTGGATTGCCTCGGCTTACCGAAGCAGAGAACGCCAGGAAGAGTTGATGGAGGCAGAGATAGAAAAAAATATGCGAAAAGGTCTGAGCCGGGAGGAAGCACGGAAAAAATCAGAAGAGACGCTGATGGAACCAGGCTGCAGCGAGCATGAGACAGGACTGGCGCTGGATATTCTGGTATCAGAGAATGTGACGATGGATATTCATCAGGCTGAGGAGCCGGGCAATCAGTGGCTGTGTGAGCATGCCTGGGAGTATGGTTTTGTACTGCGCTATCCCGAAGAGAAAACCGATCTGACCGGAATCAATTACGAACCATGGCATTTCCGGTATGTCGGAAAGGAAATGGCAGAATACATGCAGAGAGAAGATTTGTGTCTGGAAGAATTCTATGAGCTGGTTTCTTCCTCTGTGTTCAAATGACAGGCCTCTGTCAACAGAAGAAGTGCAGCGGGATTCTGATTTGACAAGAAGGGAAAGCTGTGAGAAGATGAGAAAAGAAAAATCCGTGGAACAAAAGAATACACAAAAAACAATCAATAACCGGATTTTACAAGGAGGAAACAAATGAAAAGTGTAATTACCTGTCTGCCGCTGAAGGAACGGCATAAGCAGATGCTGGAACAAGTATCAACGGAATGTGTTTTCTGTCATCTCGGAACGCAGCGTCCGACAAAGGAGCAGCTGTCGGAAGCAAATGTTGTGATTGGAAATCTGCCCCCTGCGCTGCTTGCGGATGCACCGAAACTGGAGCTGCTGCAGCTGAACAGTGCCGGTACAGATGGTTATACTGTTCCGGGACTGCTGCCGGAAGGGGCAAAGCTTGCAAATGCTTCCGGAGCTTACGGTCTGGCTATTTCAGAACATATGGTGGGATGTGTGCTTGCATTGATGAAGAAGCTGCCTTTGTATCTGGAAAACCAGAAACAGCATCAGTGGAAGGATGAAGGCCCGGTTCGCTCTGTGTACGGCAGCCGTACACTTGTGGTTGGCATGGGAGATATCGGAAGCGAGTTTGCCAGAAGAATGAATGCCATGGGAAGTGAAGTGATCGGTGTCCGCCGTCATGCCGGGGATAAACCGGATTATGTGGCAGAGGTATGTACGATGGATCGTCTGGATGAAGAGTTGGAAAAGGCAGATATTATAGCCTGTTCTCTTCCGGGAACTCCATCCACCTGCCATCTGTTCGATGAGGAACGCATCCGAAAGATGAAGCGCGGAGCAATCCTCGTCAATGTAGGCCGCGGAACACTGATCGATCCGGAGGTTCTTGCGTGGGCCCTGACGGAAGGATATCTTGGCGGAGCCTGCGTAGATGTAACAGAACCAGAGCCGCTTCCGGCAGATTCCGTTCTGTGGAATGCTCCAAATCTGATTCTGACACCGCATGTATCCGGCGGCTATCATCTGGAGATCACACTGGACCGTATTGTGGAGATCGCTGCACGAAACTTAAAGGCAGTCTGTGAAGGAGGAGAAATCGTCAACGAGGTGGACTGCTCCAGCGGATACCGCAAACTCGAAAACCGACACAGAAATTCCTGAGGAAATTTGATGCGATGAATCAGTTCTGAAAGGTAAAAAAAATTCGCACAAAATGTGCTGATTTCATGTGGATTCCTAAAGGATAGTGTAAAATATAAGAAAAACTTTTTCGCAGAGGAATCCACATGAGCAGAGAACGAGATCGAATCGCTAAAAAAAGGGAGCAGAACCCGGTTATTGAGTGCAATAAAGTTCAGGAAAGATTTTATCCGGAGCTATTTTCAAAGTTTGCAAAGGTAAAGGATCCAAGACACAGCAGTTACATTGACTACAGCAGTAAGGTGATGCTGGGAACG
>JALEOU010000026.1 GCA_022766945.1 Fusicatenibacter sp.
CTTGCACCATTTATGGTATAATAAAATAAGACCAAATCAGCGCAAACCCTTTATTTATAAGGTCTCTGCTAACTTAGTCTTATTTTAACACAGGCTCCGCTGCCCGGCGGCCCAAGCATCAGTAGATTGTGAAAACCTGCCGCTGCGATCAGTGCCGCTCTTTTCGCTCCCACCTGGCCGGAAATCTCGGCAAAATCCACAGTATCATCATCTGCTGCTTCCTCTTTACTGTCTTTTTTCACAGGCTCTGACACCTGTGCTTCCTCCGGAATTGTGCCCATACAGCTGTAAACAATCAAATCCTGCAGATTCTCAATTCCGATGACCTGAATCTGTCTGATGTTTCTTCCTTCCGCAACATTATCCATTGGAACAATGCAATGCGTACAGTCCTTCTCCAGCGCTGCTGCCACAGAGGGCAATACTCCTGTCACTCCCTGTACACGTCCATCCAGACCAAGTTCCCCGACTAACAGCGTGTGGTCCAAACTGCCCATAGGCAGCCGTCCAAGTGCCATTAATACGGCCGCCGCGATGGGCAGATCAAATCTGGACCCTTCTTTTCGAATATCCGCCGGCGAAAGATTTATGGTGATTCTTTTGGGCGGCAGAATAATTCCCATATTTCTCAGCGCGGTGCGGACACGGTCCTGCGCTTCCCGCACCTGGACAGAGACATACCCTACCATATTAAATGAGGGCATGCCGTCACTGACATCCGCTTCCACCCAGATGGGTATTATTTCCAGTCCCAGGATGGCTGCAGACATAACTTTGCAAAACATGACTTCTTATCTCCTTTCCGAAAAATTCTCTGATTTTGGGATAAATTTACGATGTGGGAATCAGAAACTGTTTTTGCCTCTGAAACCAAAAAACGGGAAAACTGTCTGATACGTTTTCCCTCGCCCGGCAGAATGCCGCAATATAGAATAACTCAAAAAATGGACAGGAATCCGGCCTGCACCTCCTGATTCCTGTCCATATTATAGATTCCGCTCATTTCTCCTGTCAAGCACTCATTTTCAGGGAACTGCGGCAAAACAATTCCGCAGTTTCTCTACCGCATTTTTTTCGATACGGGATACATAAGACCGGCTGATCCCAAGATGTTCCGCAATATGTCTCTGGGTATACTCTCCTCCGCCAAACAGACCATACCTCATCCGGATAACTTCCTTTTCCTGTTTTCCAAGTGCATGTTCGTAATACGCATACAGGCGTCTCACATCCTCTTTCCTGGTATAGCGATCCGCTGTATCCTCTTCTCCATTTTCTATGATATCCAGTAGATGAATCTCATTTCCCTCCTTATCCGTTCCGATCGGTTCGTAGAGGGACACTTCCCGGATGGTCTTTTTCTTTGCCCGAAGATACATCAGCAGTTCATTATCGATACACCGTGCTGCATAAGCCGCCAGGCGGTTTCCCTTCTGATAATCAAATGTGGCAACCGCCTTGATCAGTCCGATACTTCCAATCGAAATCAGGTCGTCCATTTCTTCTGACAGTCCCTGATATTTTTTCACCACATGGGCCACCAGCCGCAAATTGCGTTCAATCAGGATTCTCTTCGCATCTTCGTCGCCCCCTTTATACGCTTCCAGATACGCTTTCTCTTCCTGTGGAGTCAATGGCTTCTGAAATGTCTCCAAGAACTGCACCTCAAGGGGGATTTATCTCTATTTTATGTTACGCCTTAGGTTTTTGTGCTTTTCCAAGATATTTCCTGATTTAATAAAGGTTTCTGATGATCCCGGCGCATCGTTCAATTCCCAGGACTCCGCTGTCCAGGGCAATATGATAATTTTTCGCCTGTCCCCATTTCATATTCGTATAGAAGCGGTGGTAAGCTGCACGCCGCTTATCTTTTTCCTGCAGACGCTGTATTGGGGATTCTTCCCGCTCTCCGTACTCTTCCACAATACGATTGGCTCTGAACTCCATATCTGCGTGAATAAATACCTTCAGGCAGTCTGCTTTGTCCTGCAGAATATAATCCGCACATCTTCCAACGATGACACAGGGACCTTTTTCTGCCAGATCGGTAATGACCTGATACTGAATCTTCCACAGATAATCCTCATTCGTCGGACCAAAGGAGCGATTGGACAGGGCAGAGGCAAGAAAACCTCCCTGCACATATTCTCCGGCGTCCTTGATATAGTTTTCATCAAAGCCGCTCTCCAGTGCAATTTTGTGGATCAGCTCCTTATCGTAGCAAGGGATTCCCAGATCCTCCGCTACTTTTTTTCCGATTGTCCGCCCGCCGCTGCCAAACTCACGGCTGATGGTAATGATTCTGTTTTTCATACGGCTTTTCCCCCTTTCGCGTTAAGCTCCTTATAAGTTCCGACGATCAGAAATGCTGCGATCACGAATGTCAGAATATCGGAAACCGGCATGGAATACAGGACTCCGTCCAGTCCAAAAAATCTTGGCAGAATCAGTGCAAATCCGACACCGAAAACAACTTCACGAATCATGGACAGCGCTGTGGATTCTACCGCTTTTCCCATCGCCTGAAGGAAGATAAAGCATGCTTTGTTGATACATGCAAGAATCACCATGCAAAGATAAGTGCGGAATGCTTTGATTGCAAAATCTGTGTAATAAGCACTTTCATTTGCCGCACCGAAAATATTGATCAGCTGACGTGGGAATATCTCCACCAGAATCAAGGCAATCACACCAACGGTAGCTTCCGAAATCAGCAGTTTCGTGAACAGTTCCTTTACACGTGTTTTCTTTCCGGCGCCCATATTAAATCCGACAATCGGAATACAGCCCGCTGCCATGCCGACGACGATCGAGATTACAATCTGGAAGAATTTCATGACAATGCCGACAACTGCCATCGGAATCTGTGCATACTGTTCCTGTCCGAAAACCGGATCGAGAGCACCGTATTTGCGAAGCATATTATTGATTGCTGCCATAGCAGCCACCAGGCTGATCTGTGAAAGAAAACTGGTAATGCCAAGAATCAGTGTCTTTCCGCAGATAAATCCGCTTAAACGATAATCACCTTTCTCCGGTTTGATGATCTTCATGTGCAAAAGGTACCAGATTGCCAGAACCGCTGTCACAACCTGTCCGATTACGGTTGCTACGGCGGCACCCATCATCCCCCATTTGCAGATGAAAATGAAGATCGGATCAAGGATAATATTGATCGCTGCGCCGGCAAGTGTGGAAATCATTGCAAACTTTGGATTGCCGTCTGCACGGATCACCGGGTTCATTGCCTGACCAAACATATAAAATGGAATGCCCAGTGAAATATAGAAGAAATACTCTTTGGAATGATAATAGGTTTCCGCATTGACCGTACCGCCAAACATTGCGATAATCTGATCTGCAAAAATCAGATAGATTGCAGCAAGTACAAGACTGCTTACAACGCTCATCACTACAGAATTGCCAACACTCTGTTTTGCATGATGCGTTTCCCGCTTTCCGAGACTGATACTGACAAATGCGCAGCAGCCGTCACCAATCATTACAGCAATCGCCAGCGCCACCACCGTCAGCGGGAACACTACGGTATTTGCTGCATTTCCGTAGGATCCAAGATAGCTGGCATTCGCAATAAAAATCTGGTCCACAATGTTATAGAGTGCACCAACCAAAAGAGAGATAATACAGGGGACAGCGTATTGTTTCATCAGTTTTCCAATACGCTCTGTTCCTAAAAACTGATTTGAGTTTTCCAAGGGATTCACCTTTCCTTTCCTAAAATATCGGTAACTGTTTCGCTGTTCGCCAAATCGTTACACAAAAATAACGAGCAGCATTTTTTGCGCAACCGGAATTACGCATAAATGCTACTCGTTGTATTTAAATTATACCGTTATTTTTCAAATTTTGCAAAAGGCATTTTCACCAAAAATACATTTCTTTCCTGTGATCGTTACTGTTCAGACCGCAACGGACGCTGGACAGAAGATTCTTGTATCTCCTACAGCTGCATGTCCACTGTTTTCGGCAGCGCTGATTTTTCATGTGAGTTTACCTGATTTTTTCTCCAGATATTCGATCGTGCCGGCACAGATCGCATCCGCCACTTTTTCCTGATATGCTTCATCAATCAGCAGCTGCGCTTCATCCGGATTTGACAAAAATCCGCATTCACAGATCACAATGACCGCATCTGTCCGTTTCAGCATATAATATGTAGTATTTCCTTTTGCCTGCCGATGGTTTTCGGGATCCAGTCCCGAAATCAATGCACTCTGCAGACATTCTGCCAGTTTCCTTCCCTCAGTCGAATCCGTATAATAAAAAACCTGTGCCCCCTTTACTTCCGGATCCGGATAGCTGTTCTGATGGATGCTGACCACACAGTCCGGCTGCTTTTCATGAATCAGCTGTACCCTTCGCTGTAAGTCCTGCACTTTCGCATTTGCTGTGCCAGGATCGTAGAGTCCCTGATCGTCCTCTCTCGTAAGTACCACCAGAATTCCTTTCTCTTCCAGGCGTTCTTTCACCAGCAGGGAAATTTGCAGGTTGATATTTTTTTCCTTTGCATCATTGACACCGATCTTGCCCGGATCATCTCCTCCGTGGCCTGCGTCAATCACAACCAGATACGACTTCCCCATCTGGCTTACCAGTCGTGCCCCTTCCCGGGAAAGAAAATAGGCTGCAAGAAGCAGCACTACGGTCATAATCAGTTCCAGTTTTCTTCTTTTCTGCACAAAAATCCCCTCACCGCTTCCGTTCTCTTATCCAGTATATGCGGTGAGGGGGCTGATTTTTCATTGCAAATTTGCTTTCAGGGACCAATTTCCTATGGCGATAAGGTGAAATTACAATTCTTCCTCCTCATCATCACTCAGCAGACGATGAATCTCATCATCGAAATCATCCGCTTCGTCCAGATACTCTGCCTCATTCTCTTCCAGGATTTCCACATGCTCCTGTTTTGTCCCTCCGGCAGATTTCGTTGCTCCGGCTGCAACAAGTCCGGCCTCTTCTCTGGGATTTCTAGGATTTTGAACCGGTGTTCCGTTTTTAACCGGATCCGCCATGAATTTCTCCACACGTTTTCTGGAATCTGTCATCTCTGTCCGGATCGCTTCGGATGCCTCAAATGCTTTCCCGAAGATCTTTCTGCTTTCCTCCATTGCACCGGAAAGTCTCATAATCTCTTCGCTGAGTCTGCGATATTTCTCATTCGCAGCAGTCAGTTCTTTTACCATATGTCCCTGGATCTGCTCTGCTTCTGCCTGAAGCTGCTGTTCATAACGAGCCACCAGTTTCTCCCCTCTCTGGCGCGCATCTTCCATCATCTTCTCGCACTGTTCTTTCGTATCTTTCTGCTGCTTCTGGCAGGCTGCAGCAGTCTCATTGCGCTGTTTCTCGCAGTCAGAAGCGGCACTCGCTCTCATTTTTTCGCTTTCGTCTTCCGCATCTTTTACAAGTTTTTTCGCTTTCACCTGTGCCTCAAAAATCATCTGGCTGATGCTGTCATAATTGTCAATATAGCTCTGGTACTTCTCTTTTATATTTTTCTGAAGGGAAGCATTTGCAGCTTGTGCATCCTTCAGTTTCTGATAAAGTTCCTGAATCTCCTGATTTTTTTCCTCCAGCTGTGCTTCCAGCTTCTTTTCAGCCGCATAGGACTTATTTTTCAAATCCTGAAATTTCGTAAGAACATCATCCTTATCGAATCCCCCCATCAGCGTTGTCCTAAACAGTTCTTCATTTTCAGCCATTTTATACTCCTCCTTTTACTTCAAATAGCCTGCTATAATCTCCCATACATCTGCCCGTTCAAATCCCAGCTTCCACTCCGCCACTCCGGCCAGATCATATTGCATGATCAGTTTCATCTTTTCTGCAATGGAATCCTCATCTTCCATCCAGATCGTATATCTCGCCTGCTCTGTCTCAGAGATCGCCACATTCTGACCAAGTGACCCATCCCAGTTAATTGCCATCCCCGCCTGCTCGGCATACTGGGATGCTCCGTCCATTCCCAGGACTTCGCTGGTAATTGCATTCTGCCCAAAGGTTTCTATCCATACACGTGTATAAAAAGGAATTCCACAAATCACCTGCTCTTTTGGGATTCCATCCAGCATCTCTTCAATTCCTGCCTGTACAAATGGCAGCGAAGCTACCGATCCGGCTTCCTCGCTTCCAGCATAATGCTCATCGTATCCCATCATGATCATATAATCAACATACTTTGCCTGTTCTGCACGATCATAATACTCTGTATAACTCTGAGGCACCGGCGTATCTACAGAAACCACCAGATTCCTTTTGTGCGCCTCCATGGTCAGTTCCCGGAGAAACTGCAGAAAATGCGGGATCGCGGTCTCTTTCAGATTTTCAAAATCCACGTTGATTCCGTCCATTCCGCAGCTCTCTGCAGCTGCCATAAGCTGCGAGATTACATTTGCCCGCACAGCAGAACTTGCCAGTGCTTCGGAGGAATCAAAATTCGGATCAAAGTTTTCAATCAAACCCCACACTTCCAGACCAGCCGCATGAGCCTGACTGACATACTCCGCACTGGAGCGATCGATAAGAATTCCGGAATTATCCGTCACGGAAAACCAGGTAGGTGAAATGACGTTGACTCCGCTCATATTGGCCGTCATTTCGGCAAATGCGGCATTTGCCGCCGCCGATGTAGTCTGATGCCAGACAAGGTTGATTTTATGATCGCGGGTGATCCTCGAAAATTCCATCATCACCGATGCTTCTCTCTTTTCCGTCAGGAAAGTTTCCGAAAGATCTTCTCTTTTTATATAACCAATATATCCATCCGTTGTTTCAACCTTGCTCCACTCGTCCATTTCATCCAGAATCGTAAGCGTATCTCCGGCGTATACATCCGTCAGGATTTCACTTTTGATACCGCCGCGATAGCGCACCTGACTTTCCTGTGCACTTACTTCTGCCTGTGTCGTCTGTTCCCGTCTTGTATCAATTACCACACGGGCCGGCTCATTGTAAAATGCATACTCCATGTCGGTGTATTCTTTTACTACATCCAAAGAAAGATAGATCGTTCCGTCCTCCCCTATCTGAACGGCCGCCTGCCCCCTGGGAGTAGCACAGACACTGGTATCTCCGGGAATCAATTGTTTTATTTCCTCAGGTGTTGTAAGCAAAATCTGCTGCGTGTCCCGATCCCAGTAAAAACAACTGTTCAGACAGCTCTCCACATACTCATATGTTCCGTATGGCTCACCGCCGATCAGCAGTCCCTTTTCTTCTCTGACCGTACCATTTTGTATCAGCGCTACCTGATCTTCCCCTGTAAGCCCGAAATATTCTGCACAATCCATACGCTCTGTTCCGGGACGATAGCGTTCCATAAGAAATGAAATAACCCCACAAATGCTGATCAGCAGAATCAGTCCGATGGTGATCAAGACCGGCAGCACACTTTTCTTTCGCTTCTTCTTTTGCATCTTTCTCCTCCGAATTGCACGAAAGATCCCTTTCGCAAAACTCCCCTTGAAATTCTGTGTCGTTTTTTTGCATATCTGAGTATAGTATAACAAAAAAAACACCCGATAGCAACCGTTATGCACAAGGGAACCTGCATTGGATTTCATTTGTCCGCTATCGGGTGTCTGATTTTTATTGTGGTCAGAAAAGACTGATCGGCTCATTTCGTCTTTTGCTGTGACATATAAAAACGCTCCTTTTGGGGGGAGGCTGATACGGCAAAGTCAGGAACTCCTTTGCCACATGTACCGGATACTATTTATTTTCCAGCTGCTCCGCATCACTTTCTGCGGCCTTTCAAGAACCTTTTGCCCCACAAAAACTGCCTCCATCGGGTCTCCCGATCCGATCAGAATTCTTAATTTTGACCATACATTTTTTCTGTCCGTATCAATTTGCAGGCCGGCAGAGTATGCACCCTCTGCCCCTATGGGACAAAATTGTTCTCACTTTTATTATAGACAGAATGATCAGAATTACAAATAAAGATTCCTGTCGTATTTCTGAAAAATTTATGCGAAATGTAAAAAAAAACTTAAGTTCTTTACATCTTTCCACGATGTGATATACTAATCTAAAGTAGCCTGAAATAGAAGCCTTATGAGAGGATGTGATGGTTATGAAAATAGAAAAAATCAGCGATAACCAGATTCGCTGCACTCTGACCAGTGCAGATCTGGCGAACCGAAAAATAAAACTCAGCGAACTGGCTTACGGCACAGAAAAAGCCAGGAACCTGTTTCAGGATATGATGTTGGAAGCAAATCAGCAGTTTGGATTTAATTCTGAAAATTCACCGTTGATGGTGGAAGCAATTCCGGTTGCACCAGACAGCATAGTTCTGATTATTACCAAGGTGGATGATCCCCAGGAGCTGGATACGCGTTTTGCCAAATTCGCACCTTCCGGAGAGGATGAGGTCTCTGTTCCGGAGTCTCCGCAGTATTCCGGTGCTGACGATATCATCGATTTGTTCCAGAAGCTTTGTGAAATGAAGTCCAAAGCGGAGAAGCTTTCCGGGAAATCCGGTGAAGCAGCCAAAGATAAGGAAGAAAAACCGGTCGATCTGGTTCGTATGTTTCATTTTGCCACCCTGGACGATGTCATCCATTCGGCGCGAGTATTAAATCAATGCTTCTGTGGAAACAATTCTCTGTACAGAAATCATTCCGATGCACACTATCAGCTGGTGCTCCATCAGTCAGGCTACACACCAGAAGATTTCAACAAGATCTGCAATGTTCTCTCAGAATACGGAAAGGGTGAACCCTTTACTTCTGCCGGAGAAGCTTTTCTTTTGGAACACGACAGTGCCATCGTGAAAGAAAACGCACTGCAGCAGCTTGCTGCACTGTAAAAAAAAGCTGCGGTTACGAAAAAATTCTCTTTTTCGTAACCGCAGCTTTCTTCTTTTTAAAATTCCATTACTCCTCAGCAATTGCTTCGGTAGGACAAACGCTTGCGCAGGTTCCGCACTCAACACATACATCAGGATTGATCTCGTAATGAGAATCTCCCTCAGCGATAGCCTCAACCGGGCACTCTCCAGCGCAGGTTCCACAGCTTACACACTCATCAGTAATAACATATGCCATGATCTTATCCTCCTTTATAATATTCTTACGCCCTCCGGCCTCCTGACCTTCCGGTACTAAAGACATTGTATACGATTGCCTTCCGAAATACAAGTACAAAATTATAAACATTTTCTATCTATCTCTTGCATTCCGAACCCGGGTCGTATTATAATGTCACTAAAGCGGCTGCAGATCAAAGTATCTGAGCTGTTTTTCTGCGAGAAACCTTGAGAATCAAAAAGGAGGAACGATTAAGATGGCAAAGATCTCTAAAGATATGACTATCGGCGAGTTAATCCGTATGGACAGCAATATTATCGCTATCCTGATGGGTGCTGGTATGCACTGCATCGGATGCCCTTCTGCACAGGGCGAATCTCTGGCTGAGGCTGCTATGGTACACGGTCTTGACGCACAGGTGCTGGAAGATCAGATTAATGACTTTTTAGCAAACAAATAAGTCGACCTGCAGATTATTTTCGAATAACCAGGAAAAGACGAAAAAAGAACGCCCGAATCTCTTCAGGCGTTCTTTTTTCGTCTTTTCCTGTTCTGTTCCAGCGTAGCCGCCGCTTCCCGTTGGCTCTGCTGATGGCGTCGTATTGCCTCGTCCACGCGACGGCACCGCTCTTCCTGCTTTCTCTGGAGTAAAAGCTGATCGATCAGCCGATCCAGAATCCGATAGAATGCTTCCTGCTGTTCCGCTCTGGCAGACTTCAGGACTTCTTCTGCCATTTTTTCGGCACCTCCCGGCATCAGATCGCAGACAATCTCCGGCACCTCCTCCGGCACGCTGACCGTCAGTACCTCCGTCTTCGCTGTGGCCTCACGAAGTTTTGGCAGCAAATCGCGGATTGCTTTCAGATGCAGTCCTTTCTTCTTAAGTTCCTTGATATTCAAAAAAATCTGAATATCCTGTGTTGTATAATATCTGTGCCCCATGGGATTTCTCCCGATGGGAAGCCCCAACTCCTCTTCCCAGTAACGAAGCACATGCGCCTTTTCACCGGTGAGCTTTTCCGCCTCCGAGATCAGATACGTGTCCTTTTCCATACAGATGCCACTCCCTTCTTTCATTCATTATAAGACCGGGACAGAACACCTGCAAGAAAATCCGTTCGTATTTTTCAGTCAATTTATACTATTTATCTTTGCTTTTCGTCATCTTTTTATTTTTTTCTGTCAAACGTTGCACGAAAACCATTTATTTTTGAGCATTTGCAAACTTTGTATAATCCGGAAGCCATACGAGATTCACAGTTCCAATCGGACCATTACGCTGTTTCGCAATAATAATCTCTGCAATACCTTTGTTCTCCGAATCTTTGTTATAATAATCATCACGGTAAATAAACATTACCACATCGGCATCCTGCTCGATCGCACCTGACTCACGCAGATCTGACAGCATCGGGCGGTGATCTGTACGCTGCTCCACGGCACGGGAAAGCTGAGAAAGTGCAATTACCGGCACATTCAGCTCACGGGCAAGTGCCTTCAGTGAGCGGCTGATCTCCGATATCTCCTGCTGCCGTGATTCACTGGATTTTCCGCTTCCGGTCATCAGCTGCAGATAATCAATAATGACGATATCCAGTCCATGTTCCAGCTTGTATTTTCTGCACTTTGAGCGAAGTTCCCCGATGGAAATTCCAGGCGTATCATCGATAATCAGACGGGACTCCCCGATCATTCCGGCGCTCTCAATCAGTTTGCTCCACTCATCATCTTTCAGATTTCCGGTACGGAGATGCTGAGAATCAACCTTGGATTCCATGGAAAACAGTCGATTCATCAACTGTTCTCTGGACATCTCAAGACTGAAAATTGCAACCGCCTTATCCTTCTTAAATGCCATATACTGGGCAATGTTCAAGACAAACGCTGTCTTTCCCATCGAAGGTCTGGCTGCAATCAATATAAAATCCGAATTCTGAAGACCGGATGTCTTGTAATCCAGATCAGTAAAACCTGTGGGAATTCCTGTAACATTTCCCTTCGTCTTGGAAGCCCGTTCGATGTTCTCCAGCGTGTTAATCACAACCTGACGAATCGGAACATAATCTCCTGAATTGCGCTGTCCGAGAAGCTGAAACATCTTCTTCTCCGTCACTTCCATAATGACATCCACCGGTTCCCGGTTCAGATAGCATTCATTTTCAATTTCCTCTGTCAGTTTGATCAACCTGCGAAGAGAGGCTTTCTCACTGACAATCGTGGCATAATGACGTACATTCGCAGAGGTAGGAACCACATTCAACAGATCCCGGACAAATTCCATGGAGCTGATCTCAGGCGGTACGTCTTTTTCCCGCAGGCGATTCTGCAATGTCACAAGATCCACCGGTTTGCCTTCATTAAACAATTCCAGCATAGCGTCAAAGATCACTCCATACTGATGCTGATAAAAGTCATCACTGGTCAGAATCTCTGAAGCCTCGAGAATCGCTTCTCTCCCCATCAGCATGGAACCGATCACAGACTGTTCCGCCTCAATGCTGTGCGGCAGGATCCTTTTAATAAGCGCTTCTTCCATTTAAGCCTCTTTCACAACAACTTTCAGCTTCGCTGTCACCTTCGGATGAAGCTTGATCGGCACTTCTGTCGTTCCAAGCATTTTGATTGGAGAAGGAAGCTGCATTTTCTTCTTATCGATGTCATACCCCAGCTGCTCTTTGGCCGCATCTGCAATCTCTTTTGTGGACACGCTTCCGAATACCTTTCCGCCTTCTCCCACTTTAATTGCAACAGTCACCTGTTTTCCTTCCAGTTCTGCCGCAAATGCCTGTGCATCCGCCAGCTGTGCTGCCGCTACCCGATCCTCGTGCGCTTTCTGAAGCTTAAGTTCATTTAAGTTCTTCGGTGTAGCTTCCACACCCAGTTTTTTCGGCAGAAGCATATTTCTTGCGTAACCATCACTGACATTTACTGTCTGTCCCTTTTTCCCCAGTGATTTCACATCTTCCAGTAAGATTACTTTCATATTCAGATTTCTCCTCCATCCTGCATTTCTGTTAAAGTTGATTTCAGAAGATTCTTTGCTTCTTCCATCCCAATCGTCTCAAGCTGACATCCCGCAATATTCAGATGTCCGCCGCCGCCCATTCGCTCCATGATGAT
Organism: Fusicatenibacter sp.; assembly: GCA_022766945.1. Taxonomy (GTDB): domain Bacteria; phylum Bacillota; class Clostridia; order Lachnospirales; family Lachnospiraceae; genus Fusicatenibacter. Next base: position 12,171 of record JALEOU010000026.1, read on the forward strand.
CTGCACATTGACCTCATCAATGGCACGGGCACTGATATAGATCACGCCTTTGTATTCTGTCAGTACAAAGGACGCCTTTACTCCCACAATGTTCAGCAGCTCATTGGCTGCCTGCGCGCCGACCACGGTCGGACTTTCCACATAATCGCTGGGACATTCGGAGATTGCAAAAGCTCCCCGGAACAGTTCCGCATTACGGATCGTCTCTCCTCTGGCCCGATAGTCATTCATATCTTCCCGGAACAGTTTGCGCACTCTCGTAACGTCTGCACCGCACCGGCGCAAAAATGCCGCCGCCTCAAACGTACGAACACCTGTCTTTTGCATAAAGTTATCGGTATCAATCATAATACCAGCATAAATGCTGTCCGCCTCCACGTTCCTGATACGGATTCCTTCCGTAAAATACTGCAGGATCTCCGCTACCATCTCACAGGCTGAGGAAGCATACGGCTCAATGTATGAGAGAATCGAATTGCGGATCACTTCACTTCCCTGCCGGTGATGATCCAGCACAACTATCGTTCTGGTCATATACAGCAGTTCTTCACACTCCGTGTAGCTGGGCTTATTGGTATCCACAACCGCCAAAAGAGTATTCTCATCTACAATTTCCTTTGCCTCATGACAATTGACAAACATATCCGGTTCATAATCCTGGTTATCCAAAAAGCCTGCCATCAGCGGCTTCACAGAGGAAGTCGGATTGTCAATGACAATGTAAGCCTTCTTGTTCAATGTCTTGGCTGCCCGATAAATGCCGATCGAAGCACCGAAAGAATCCACATCCGGAAGTCTGTGTCCCATGACAACAACCTTGTCCTTGCTGCTCATGAACTCTTTGAGCGCATGCGCCTTCACGCGCGCTTTGACGCGGGTGTTCTTCTCGACCGCCTGCGTTTTGCCGCCAAAGTACTGAATCTTTTCTCCATCCTTCAGTACTACCTGGTCACCGCCCCGCCCAAGTGCCAGATCAATAGCTATGCGGGCATACTCCGAATTCTTATTGAACGTCCCGGCGCTGGTGCCGATTCCCATACTGATGGTGACTGCCATCTCATTTCCGATATTGATTGTCTTGACATCCTCGAGAATGTCGAACCGCTTCTCTTTGAGTTCCTCCAGAGATTTGCGCCGCATCACAAGAATATACTTGTCCTTCTCAAATTTCTTTACCAGACCATCCAGATCGGAGAAATACTTGTTGATCTTACGGTCAATCAGCGCTGCGAGAAGAGATCTGCGCACCTCTTCCACGCTCTCAAGGGCTTCGTCATAATTATCCAGATACAGTAATCCGGAAACCATGGTTTCTTCTTCGTATTTCCGGATATACCGGTTTAATTCCGTCTCATCGAAGAGATACAGCGCATGAAGAAAATAGCCTTTAATATCCGTATTGAGCATCTCCGAATTCTGGATCAGCTCATCAATGCAAACATTCTTGATATGAGCCCGAAAATCCCGATCCTCCAGTTTCACATAGATATCGGTTTCCTCCTCATTCTTTGGCAGACGCTCCAGTGTCAATTCCGGAAAAATTGTTGTCACCGACTTACGGTACTGTTTGTCCTTCCCTGTCACCCTGGTAAATTCTTCATTTACCCACAGCACCTTTCCCTGCGAATCCAATACAGCATAAGGAATAGCAAGCTCCTGAATCAGATGTTTCTGTACCTGTCCATATTCCGTAGCAAAGGTAATGAGTTCATTGACTACCAGCGGTCTTTTACTGTAATACAAAAAACACGCTGCAAGAATGTAGATTACTACAAACAAAGTAAACCACATACCCGCCTTCAGATTCACAAAGTACATACAGATATTCATCACAACCATCAGGACAGATAAGATGAACGGCCAACGCATATACTTCCTGAGCTGGCCACTCAGTTTCATTTTACTCTTCATTCATCCAATCACCTTTCAACAGGCTTTACGCATCTATAGCGAAAACCGCCGTGTATCCTGGCACCGCTTCCTGCGATGCCCGGGGAAGATCCCCCAACTGACTTATCACTTTTCATTATATCACCTTTTTGAACAGGAAAAAAGTCTTTTTTTAGCAGACGCTTTTCCCCCTCTTTTGGGGTAAAAAAATACCCGGTGGTGACTTTTCGGGTCAGACACCGGGTATCCTTCACACGCTTCTCTATATTTATGTGATGATCTCTGCTTTCAATCAATCATCTACGTACGGCATAATTGCCATATGTCTTGCTCTTTTGACAGCTACGGTCACTGCTCTCTGATGTTTTGCGCAGGTACCGGTTACTCGTCTCGGCAGAATCTTGCCGCGTTCAGATACATATTTTTTCAGTTTTGCTGCATCCTTGTAGCTGATCTCCTCACCGCCGCAGAATACACATACTTTTCTTCTTCTGCGAACAGGTCTTCTGGAAGCTGGTCTTTCACTACTATTATTATAAGCCATGATCAATCTCTCCTTTTCAATTTTGGAACGAGACACCTTTCATCGGAAAGGATCCCCGACACTTAATTAAATGGCAGCTCTTCGTCAATGCCATCGGGAATATTCATAAAGCCATCTGCACTTCCCATATCGGATGTGCCCCGTACTGGCGCCGGATTTGCATTTCTCGGTGCCGAATACCCTCCGTTGGTTTCGCTTCCGGCATTCTTGCTCTCCGCAAATTCCTGCTCTTCTACAACCACATCGGTAGTATAGACTTTCTGACCATCCCGGTTTGTATAACTTCCGGTCTGAATCCGGCCGGTAATGGCGATCTTCAATCCCTGACGCAGATATTTCTCAGCAAATTCTGCCTGTCTGCCAAATGCAACACAGCCGATAAAATCAGTTGCATTCTCATTGTCACGGCGGAATCTTCTGTCGACAGCCAATGTATAACGTGCCACTGCAGTCGCATTCTCTCCTGCCGAGTATCTGATATCAGGATCTCTGGTCAATCTTCCCATTAATATAACTTTATTCATCCGCTTACCTCTTAAGCTTCCTTTTTAACGACTAAGTATCTCAGTACGTTATCCATAATGCGCATATGGCGCTCGATCTCTGCCGGAGCTGTTGTATCTGCTTCAAACTGAATAAAGTAGTAATATGCTTCGCGCATATGCTGGATTTCATAAGCAAGACGTTTCTTGCCCCACTCTTCCACTTCGCTGATGGTTCCGCCGTAACGGGTTACATAACCTTTCGCTTTCTCCACAACAGCAGCGCGTTCCTCTTCTTCAAGTTTTGCATTCACAACCAGTGCTAATTCGTACTTGTTCATGCGTTACCTCCTTCTGGACTTTTTGGCACCCCGTTTTTTTCATCGGGGAGCAAGGAATTTGTTTTTATACGTCACGAATAGTTATTTTAACACAAAAGAAGAAATATGGCAAGACTTTCTTCCATATTTCTTCTTTTTTTGCTGTCTTATGGTAACTTTTCAGGGCTTGCGAAGCCCTCTGGTGTTTTTCTCCACCAGCTTACGTGCTACCATGATCTGATGACCGCATCCGGTGCATTTGAGGCGGAAATCCGCCCCGACCCGGAGGATCTCCCACTCACTGCTCCCGCACGGATGCGGCTTTTTCAGCCTGACAATATCTCCTACCTCGTAATTCATCCCCATTGATTTTTTCTCCGTTCTGCAATCAGTTTTGAATGCAACGCAATCTGTTTTCTGTAAATAGATATCTGTCTTATCGGACATGCTCGTTTACTTTGATACTGCCAAGAACCTGTCCGATCGGCTGCTGAATCAGAAGATCTGCTTTCTGGTCCATGGGAGTTGCGCCTTTGTTGATCAAAACCAGTGCGTCCCCGTTAAAATACCGCAGCAAGCCTGCAGCCGGATAGACAGCCAGAGAAGTTCCGCCCACAATCAGGACCTGTGCCTCACTGATGGCCCGGATCGATGAATACATAATGCCATCATCCAGCCCTTCCTCATACAGCACAACATCCGGTTTGATGATACCGCCGCACTTTTCACACTTTGGTACCCCAACAGATTCCAGCATATAGCGGGCATCATAGAACTTACGGCATTTCATACAATAATTCCGGTGAACGCTTCCATGGAGCTCATAGACCGTATGGCTGCCCGCTGCCTGATGCAGCCCATCGATGTTCTGTGTCACTACCGCCCGAAGCTTTCCGCACGCTTCCAGTTCTGCGAGCTTTTTGTGTGCCGCATTTGGTCTGGCATCGAGTGCCAGCATTTTGTCACGATAGAACCGGTAAAATTCCTCCGGCTTTCTCATAAAAAACGTATGACTCAGAATCGTCTCAGGCGGATAATCGTACTTCTGATGATATAGTCCATCAACACTTCGAAAATCCAGAATTCCGCTCTCTGTTGAGACGCCTGCACCGCCAAAAAACACAATGTTATCATACCGGTCAATCAGTTCCTGCAGTTTTTCTGTTTCGTTCATCGCAATGCCTCCCATCCTTGATTTTATTTGCTCTCCCGGCAGACAGATCTCCTTAGTCTGCTGTCCTTACGCCCTGCACCACAAATCTCTGAGAGGAGTCTCTTGCCGCGCAGGTAGAAAGTGTCACCACACGGCTTCTCTCATCAAATTCAGGTACTTCCACCGGAATCCCCGAGCAGCCCGCCATCTGCTCCAGATAGTTTCTGAATTCTTCTCCGGATTGCGAAAATAATGTATAGACGTCGCCATCCGCTTCCGTATAGAAAGCCGTATAAATCTGATACCGATAATTTTCATCCGGTGTCAGAATCCAGAAATAGATACTTTCCTTATATTTTTCCTGCTCTTTGATTTGCTTGAGTTTTCCAAACATGGAGAGATTTTTCATGTTGTGCCCGTAAATAATGGTATTGCAGTCATCCAGGGTACTGCTGTTTTGATAATCCATAAAAATCGAGCCGGCATAATTGCTCTTTCCCTCATATGTAGTATGAAGATAGGTGTCATTGTCTGCTCCCTGCACAACCGGATAACTGATCTCAAGAGCTTCGATATACAGCCATCCGCACACATCCGGATTAATCCCCTTTAGTGATTCAAAATCCACCGTCAGCGGCGGCAATGGAACACTCTCCCCGATCAGTTCGCTTTCCGAAATGCTTTCCGGAATGCTCTCTGATGACGATATCGTTTTCTCTTCATCGGACTCTGACACCTCCTGTGTCACATTCTCCTGTTCCGGTTCCATGGCAGCAGTATACTGGCGCAGTTCCTCATATTCATCCGTTCCCTCTTTGTAATCCAGAAAGATTTTGATCAGCTGAAACACAGAAAAGCACAACACAAGCAGTGCCGCTGCAAACATCACTGACCATACAATCTGTCCTTTGCTTCTTCTTTTCTTCTTTTTGGTCATTCACGCCTCCTTTCCTGCCGCTTCCCGCTCATAAAAGACTTATCGAACCTGATTCCCGCATACAGGATAACAGAAAACAGCAGCTGCCATACCTGTCCTCTGGCGCTGCTGTTGGATCAATTGCGGGAGTAGGATTTGAACCTACGACCTTCGGGTTATGAGCCCGACGAGCTTCCAGACTGCTCCATCCCGCGCTGTTAACTGACATATCCGGAATTCATTCCAAATCCATCTATGCTTTTTCTATTGAGTATTATATGCTGATACAAAACATTTGTCAAGCCTTCTTAAACTTCTACAGCATTGAAAGGTAAATATATCGTTACAGTTCAGCCAGGTAGCAAATGAAGAGAAACCAAAACAGGCCAGTCAGGAAAAAACTGGCCTCCCTTCATGTAGCTCCACAATACTCTGGAAGATTTTTTTGCCTCTTCGTTTCACGGTCTCTATGAAACTCAT
>JALEOU010000029.1 GCA_022766945.1 Fusicatenibacter sp.
TACCGGTGTTAACTATAAAATTGGTGATACTCATGAAGGAACTGCTACCATGGACTGGATGGAACAGGAGCAGGAACGTGGTATCACAATTACTTCAGCCGCTACCACCTGCCACTGGACTCTGCAGGAAAACTGCAAGAAGAAACCAGGTGCACTGGAGCACCGTATCAACCTCATTGATACCCCAGGCCACGTAGACTTTACCGTTGAGGTAGAGCGTTCTCTTCGTGTGCTTGACGGTGCTGTCGGCGTATTTTGCGCAAAGGGCGGTGTAGAACCTCAGTCTGAAAATGTATGGCGTCAGGCAGATACCTACAATGTACCCCGTATGGCATTCATCAACAAGATGGATATCCTGGGAGCTAACTTCTACAATGCAGTAGATCAGATCAGAACCAGACTTGGTAAAAATGCGATCTGTCTGCAGCTGCCAATCGGCAAGGAAGACGAGTTTAAGGGAATTATCGATCTGTTCGAGATGAAGGCTTACATCTATAATGATGATAAGGGTGATGATATCTCTGTCGTTGATATTCCGGAAGATATGCAGGACGATGCAGAACTGTATCATACAGAGCTGATCGAGAAAGTCTGCGAGCTGGATGACGAGCTGATGATGCGTTATCTGGATGACGATGTTCCGTCTGTTGATGAGATGAAAGCAGTTCTGCGTAAAGCTACCTGTGAGTGTACAGCGGTTCCTGTATGCTGCGGTTCTGCTTACAGAAACAAAGGTGTTCAGAAACTTTTGGATGCAATCCTTGAATATATGCCTGCTCCGACCGATATTCCTCCGATCGATGGTACCGATATGGAAGGAAATCCGATCGTAAGACACTCCTCCGATGAGGAGCCGTTCTCCGCACTGGCATTCAAGATTATGACAGACCCATTCGTTGGAAAACTGGCATATTTCCGTGTGTATTCCGGTACAATGAACTCAGGTTCTTATGTATTAAATGCAACAAAGAATAAAAAAGAGCGTGTTGGACGTATCCTTCAGATGCATGCAAACAAGCGTATGGAACTGGACAAGGTATATTCCGGTGATATCGCAGCTGCAATCGGATTTAAGTTCACCACGACCGGTGATACCATCTGTGATGATCAGCATCCGGTAATCCTTGAGTCCATGGAGTTACCGGAGCCGGTTATCGAGCTGGCAATCGAGCCGAAGACCAAGGCTGGTCAGGGCAAGCTGGGTGAGTCCCTTGCAAAACTGGCTGAGGAGGACCCGACCTTCCGTGCACACACCAATCAGGAGACTGGTCAGACCATTATCGCTGGTATGGGTGAGCTGCATCTGGAAATCATCGTTGACCGTCTGCTTCGTGAGTTCAAGGTAGAGGCTAACGTAGGTGCTCCGCAGGTTGCATATAAAGAAACCATTACCAAACCGGCTGATGTAGACAGCAAGTATGCAAAACAGTCCGGTGGTCGTGGACAGTATGGTCATTGTAAAGTAAAATTCGAGCCCATGGATGCCAATGCAGAAGAAACTTACAAGTTCGAGTCCACCGTTGTCGGCGGTGCGATCCCGAAGGAGTATATCCCGGCTGTTGGCGAAGGTATCGAAGAGGCTATGAGAGCCGGTATCCTGGGAGGTTTCCCGGTAGTTGGCGTTCATGCAAATGTATACGATGGTTCTTACCATGAGGTCGACTCCTCTGAGATGGCATTCCACATTGCCGGATCACTGGCATTCAAGGAAGCAATGCAGAAAGCATCTCCGGTACTCCTTGAGCCGATCATGAAAGTCGAAGTATCCACTCCGGAAGATTACATGGGTGATGTTATTGGTGATATCAACTCCCGTCGTGGTCGTATCGAAGGTATGGATGACATCGGCGGCGGTAAGATGATTCGTGCATTTGTTCCGCTTGCTGAGATGTTTGGTTACGCAACAGACCTGCGTTCCAGAACTCAGGGACGTGGTAATTACTCCATGTTCTTTGAAAGATATGAGCAGGTTCCGAAGAATGTGCAGGAGAAAGTTCTCTCCGCGAAAGGTAAATAAGAAACAATGATCTTCTTTGGCCGTGTTTTCATGGCCAAAGAGATCGATTATTTCAAAGATTTCCCTTGCAAATGCAGAGGAAATGCAATATAATCAGACTTAGCAGGTTTACGATTCAGGTGATTTTTCACCGATTTAGTCTCAAAAAAGCCCGATGGGCACAGATTTTAAGGAGGACATTTTAAAATGGCTAAAGCTAAATTTGAAAGAACAAAACCGCATTGTAACATTGGTACCA
>JALEOU010000037.1 GCA_022766945.1 Fusicatenibacter sp.
CCCTGATTTGTCCTATTTTTTAACACATAAGGGGTTCAAAATGCCCATTTGTCCACTTATTAACACAAAAAAACGAGGTCAGATTCGGTCAAATCCGGCGAAAAACGGACAAACTAAATCAGCGTTTCAGATACAAGAAAACCCCGGAAAGCCTTGATTTTCCGGGGTTTTTGAGCCTTTTTGATTGTAAAAATGCGACCAATTATCGCTTGCATAGTTTCGAGCCTTGATTTTACAGCATTTTTAAGTCATTTGTTTCTAACTGGTTTCTAATCCAGAATCCTGCACAAGATTTTGCATGCAATTCAAACAAGTCTTATTTGATATATTTCTGGCCCTGATAAAATGCCGCCAGCCATCCGGATGGTGCTTTAATCCAGATATCACTACCTACATTCTGCACATCCCGACAAGTCACCTGTGTACCTGCATCCAGGCATCCATCTTTATCTTTATCGTGCCGCTGGCCATCTGCAGTCAACTGGCTGTAACTCTTTGTCGGGGAACTGGTGCCTGCTGCCGTTCTGACTTTCAGTTCTACCTGCAGCGTGTAAACCTGACCCGCCTGATAAGATGGAGCCGCTGTGGTTCCTGATCCGGATGAGCTGTCAGTTTTCCTTACGTAGGAGGAGTCCACAAAGCCATAGAATTTGCCGGCAATCCGAATGTAATACCATGCATGTCCGTTTGATGCCTTAATAGTATCGCACACATCCACCAGATTATCTTTTCCCAGCGTTGGCCATGACTTGATTTTATCATAGCTGTCTCCAGCCCATGTTCTTACATAGAGACTTGCTGCAGTAACCTGGCCCACCCACTGTGGTGTCTTATTGATTCCTCCAGATGATGAGCCGCTTGTAGTATCTCCGGTCGAATTTCCTCCGTCCGGCGTTCCAGCCTTAGACGCATAATCCGGAATACCATATCCCCGTATGTATCTGCCATTGATAGTCAGTTTTCTCTGGCCGACTACACCGCCACTCATATTGCACTCTGTAATAACCAGATATCCCGCATTTTTATTGACCTCTGCCACAACACCCACATGATCCGGCCATCCGGTACAGTCTGTAGTGGCATAATCCACTCCATCTTTCCAGTAATAAAATACATAGTCCCCCAGGTCAGGCACATAGGCATCATTTTCCACCCATCGGCCCATTTTCTGGAATAACTCAATCATGTAGCCACAACTGCACTCCCTTGGAATGATATCCGTAAAGCCTGCTTTGATTCCTGCTGCAGATGCTCCTGTCGCACAATATTCATCATCCAGCTGTACCTTGTAACCTCTTGCCAGCGGCAGGCAAGAGTTATATAAATTAATGATGACCATGTGAGAACGGTCAGACCGTTTCAGTCCAATCCACCCATTCATGATATCAACCACTTTCTGCCTAGCTTCTCTTTCCGTCATGCCTGTATCCTCCTTACAATATTTCTGGATCATTGCATATACCGCTTTTTGCCTGGTCACGTAGTCTCCCACCTGGTTATTGTTGGAAGTGTCTTCCGGATCAGTGCAAAGTGCAGCATAAATACTCTGCGCTGTATAAGGTTTTACAGTCTTTCCCAGAATCCTTTTCAAAGCACTGCTACCTCCCTGATGGATGATGTTGATGCACTCCATCAGGGCGCTGTCAGGCATGGTGCCATATTTCTCTGTGATACTTTTTTCATACTCCTGAATCTGCTGCTCCATCAGCGCATCCTGGCACTTGATTCCTACCGGGCTGCAGATAATGGATGAGATGCAATTTGCTTTCTCAGAATCTGCATCCAGTTTGTAGGTACTCCATGCAGCAGTATCCAGATCACTGCTGATTCCTGCCCAGTCCATCTCTTTTAATCCTGCCGGGTCTGCTTCTCTGATTGCCAGCAGCAGCCTTTTGGCTTCTGTCGCATACCAGGCACCGGCTCCAATCGTGATGGCGTGCTCTGCCTGACTGTTTGTATATGCCGGCGTGAAATTATCATATTGTTTTCCGCCATATACCTGTCCGCCGGTCTCCACCGCATACAGAATATTTCTCATTACTTCTCTGTTGCCTTCTCTCATAGTTCATTCCTCCTTGAATTACCTATGTAATCCTCTGTCCAGACATAGAAAATGCCCCAACTAATTTGTCAGGGCACAATCTCTCCTATTTTTGATCCGATTTCTTTGTCAAAATGTCAATTGCATTCTGGATTACTGCTGGAAGCGGGATCCCCATTAGTCCCGCATTCTCAACAATACTGATCAACTCGTTAGCCATGAATCCAATAATAACAGCATCCCGTATGTATGATACACCAATGGCCAAATCCAAGCGGTATGCAATCAAAACAAATAAAAGAGTCATGCACTTTCTGCATAACCCTTTCCAACCTGCTTTGCTCTCCAAAGCACCAGTTTCAGATTTTTTAGACTTATGAAACACTCCAGCAACAATCAAACCTGACACATAGTCAATACACATAAACATGATCAAAGTAACTAATGCTGCATCCCAACCGCCGAATAATGATGCAATGAAACTTCCAAGAATGCCAATAATTGTACATATTTTACTTTTCATAATTCTTTATCCTTTCATAGTTTCTATTATTTTCAACATAAAAATAAGACCTTTACGGTCTTGCCCTGATTTCCATATTTCACTCTTTCTGTGTATAAAAATGCCAACCACCGGGTTGATGGTTGGTATTTTTATCTTACTTTTGATTAAGGTGCCAATTTTAAAAAGACAGAAAAAAAACTGGCTTTATTCATCAAGATACTGCAGTTTTTATGCATAGCGAATAATTGTATTTGCAATCAATTTTGCAATACGAATGAAACCATAGTTACTTGGATGCCCACTATCTCCACCAATACCACCACCGTCATAATTCATTATATCTCTTGGCACAATCCCTGACTCATAAAAAGCATCAATAACAGGAATTGAAAGTAATTTATATCCTTCTCTAATTTGGTCATAAACTATTTTTCTTGAATCGTAGCTTTCATCCAAATTCATTTGATATGGAATCCACCCTAAAATTAATGTTTCCGGCGATACCGTTCTAATATCTTCTACAATATATCTCAATGCCCCCAACGTCGTTGTTGGTATAGTTCCGTCTGCGCCGTAATCCTCTTTTACATTACCAACGCCGCCTGCGTCAAAATTGCCGCCCCAGCACAAACACACTACATCTGGATAACCTGAATCGTGATACTGATCTCTAAACCATATTCCCCCGCCGTTCCCGGTGCCTGTAAATTTCGATCCTGCTACACTTCTAACTGAACCTACCATACCCGTTCTTTCTTTAATTGTTTCTGTAATTACTTCACCGCCGTATGATGTTCCAGAATCCCCGCCAATTACAAACGTCTTATTATACGTGTTTATCGGATAGCCTGTTCCTTCATTTTCGTTATCATCAGCACTACCCATTTTCTTTTTTAGCCCCTGCATTAATTTTTCGCCTGCTTCTGTCGCTCCAAAATAATAATATTCATTTTTTTCGCTGAATGATACCGGTGTTAATGCGGTATAATTTAATACGTCTGAAATTGGAACTTTTGACAAATGAAAATATGGTTTCATTTCTTCTGTAGTATTATAAATAATGATTCTTGGAGAACATAAATAACCATACTTTCCTTCTGGAATAGTAAATTCATTCATCACAATTGAAAGTGGATAGTCACCTGCTGAAATTCCAAATACATCATTTGAAACAACTGTTATAGCAGAAGGTGCAGAAAGTACTTCATAATCATCATTTATTACTGCATCTGTAAATGAATCATATGATGATGTTAAAATTCTAAGTGTAGGTATATTTGAAACATTACAAGGATGATAAAAATAATATTTTCCTGATTTCAAACCCTCTTCATTGCTTTGCGTATAATTTCCACCCAGTGCAGTAAAAATATTATAAACCTCTGAATCCTCAGTTAAATTATGGAAAAACCAAGGAGTAGAAAAGAAATATTCCCTGTTTATATTACTTTTCCAATTTTCAAGTGTAGAATTTCCACTTGTTAAATACTTTCCTACTCTGTACGGCGTGCTTACTGTCTGTGGTTCCTCTTCCAGTGTTTCAACAAAATCGAGTTTTCCAACAGAAACTGATTTTTCCGCAATTTTAGAATTAGTAACGCTACCTTCATTTAATCCTTTATTTTTCATTTCCTCGGAAAGTGATCTAACCTGTGCCCTGACTGCCTCTCCAGCACTGTCATACACAGTTCCATCCTCTCCTACACGAACATCCTGTAGTTCCGCATCCCCTGTGGTGCTGCCTTCTTCCAGCTTGGCCAGATTGTCAATCCTCTTATTGGCCAAATCAATATTTTCTCTGGCCACAAGATCAACACTTCCTGCTTTTCCATCTGCATAACACTGCTCAATGGCATCATGGATCGCCTGTCTCACATCTTTCCCGTATACTGCATTAAGTAACTGCTGCAGCAAATTCTGTATATCCGCCATATTATGTTTCTCCTCCTTCCAATATCCTTACTCTTTTAACCAGATCATTATATGTATCCTTATCCACATATCCTGCTGCCACTTCCGTCCCGGTCATATACCCAGAATCATTCTCCAGATCACTCACTTTAGCCGGCACATCATCTTTCTCGGCATACCCTGACAGATCTATTGTCTCTGACAGCTTATCCCATCCGGAATCTGTCCATGCATAATTTGCTCCATTGTCCAGCAGATTATAAGTATCTCCCACCTCTCTGTTTACAGTAGGCAATGCAGCATAGTTGGCCACGCTTCCTTTATACCGATATACTGTAGATATCTTTTTATCTACCTCTTTCTTATAATCCTCAAAGGTTGATGTTTTTACGTAATCTGTCGGCATCTGAGATATTACTATCTCAA
>JALEOU010000083.1 GCA_022766945.1 Fusicatenibacter sp.
GAGCATCGGAAGAAGACAAGGAGCGTCTGAAAGCCAACATGCATCTGGCCAGAGCGCAGGGGGCTTCTGTGGTAACTGTTTATGGGGAGGATATCCCTTTTCAAATCGCGGAATACGCGAAGAAATCCCATGTTACCCGTATTGTCATGGGAAGAAGCAGTCAGGGACGAAGATATTTTCCGTCAATCAAGCATTTTACCGATCGATTAATTGAATATGTCCCCGATGTGGATATTTATATTATTCCGGATAATAGCGGAAAATCGAGGAAAGCAAAATGGATTCGGTATTTTGCGAATAGTCAATTTACAGAAGTGCGGGAAAAGATTTCCCCGCGAAATACAGTAAAAACAGCGTTGGTTATGCTGCTATCAACCGGTGTAGGTTTGTTATTTCATTGGGCGGGCCTTCGGGAGTCCAATATCATCATGGTTTATATTCTGGGTGTGCTGGTGACTGCTGTGATCACGTCCGGAAGAACTTACAGTATCGTATCCAGTCTGATCAGTGTATTGTTGTTCAATTTCTTTTTCACAGAGCCAAGATATACGTTCGCCGCGTACAGCAAAGAGTATCCGGTTACGTTTTTGGTTATGTTTCTTGCAGCAGTGCTTTGCGGTTCACTGACTGCAAAGATTAAACGGCAGGCAGTCGCTTCCGCTGAGATGGCATATCGGACAGGGGTGCTTCTTGACACCAACCAGCTGCTGCAGCAGGAAAAGAATGAGGATGGAATCATTCGCGCGTGCGCCAGACAACTGGTGAAATTGCTGCAGAGAAATGTCGTCTATTATGCGAGCAGAGGAGCATCGCTGGAAACTCCCGTTTTCTTTGGTGCTGAAGGAAGGGAAGGGGAAAAAGAGTTTTGCCTGAATCAGGACGAGCGTGAAACAGCACTTTGGACCTGGGAGAATAATCGCAGATCGGGTGCGACTACGGATGTTCGGCAGAATGCGTACTGTATCTATTATACAGTTCGCGGTTCGGAAAATATCTATGGAGTTGTCGGTATTTCCATGGGACAGGAACAGTTGAATAGTTTTGAGACTAGCCTGATGCTATCCATCCTGGGAGAATGTGGAATGGCACTGGAAAAGACCAGATTTGCCAGACTGCAGCAGGAAGCGGAAGCACAGGCTCGCAGTGAGCAGCTGCGGGCGAATCTGCTTCGCTCCATTTCCCATGATCTGCGAACCCCTCTGACAGGAATCGCCGGAAATGCCGGTGTGCTGATGAATCCGGAATTCCCGCTGACGGAAGAAAAAAAGCAGGGAATCTACGGGGACATTTATGAAGATGCGATGTGGCTGACAGAGCTGGTTGAGAATCTTCTGGCGATTACCAGAATGCAGGATGATGCAATGCAGCTGAATCTAAAGACAGAACTGGTGAACGAAGTGGTAGCAGAAGCACTTTCCCATGTCAGCAGGAAAAGCCGGGCTTACCATATCGAAGTGAAGGAGCAGGATGAATTTCTTCTGGCCCGCATGGATGCAAATCTGATCGTGCAGGTGCTCATCAATCTGATTGACAATGCTCTGAAATATACGCCGGAGGGATCGGATATTATGATCTGCACTGCTCCAGGCCCGCGTGACTTTGTAACAATATCCGTTTCCGATAATGGACCGGGTATTCCGGACGATGCAAAGCCTCATGTTTTTGAAATGTTTTATACGGCAGCGTCCGGAATTCCGGATCGCCGCCGCAGTATGGGACTTGGACTTGCATTATGCCGTTCGATCGTGAATGCTCATGGAGGACAGATCACTGTCACAGATGCAAAGGAGCATGGAGCAGTTTTTACATTTACGCTTCCGGCTGCCCGCTGGCAGGACGGACCACAATGCCATTGATTTCCACCTCGTCTGCTGCTTCAATTAGTATGTAAGGAATACCATCGATGATGCGGGTTTCGATCAGCTGAGCTTTTTCCGGACTGACCTTGATGACTACATCCGGTGTCTTGATTTCATAGCTTCTGGTGCTTGCAACATTGGAAGCCATGAAACTGGTTTTCTCGTCTGCGACATTTTCATACAAAGTGTCAAAGTCTTCGAGCCTTTCATCAGAGACACCGCTGTTGGCAAGCAGACGTTTTACTTCCTGTTTGTCAAGAACGACCGGTTCGGGGTCTTCTTTTCGCTCTTCAATCAGTTCGTTGAGATTTTCCTGAATATTCATTACGGTAGAGAAATCACAGGAACGATCCAGAGTTTCTTCTATGAGAGTCTGAAACGTTTCTTTCTGGGATTTCGCTGAGAGGGGTATGTGGCATCCGAGAAAATGGTCCAGGAATTCACTTTGAGAGAGTTCGCCGTTTTTGGTGAAATACATCAGGCTGTGGATATCGGTGTTTCTGTCATTAAAAGCAGGAAAAAGGAACCCGGTTTCAGGTGCTTCCACGATCCAGTCCTGTACCCGGTTTTCTATGGTATTGCTGGATACATTGTAGCAAAGACCGGGTTTGTCCAACTTCACTGGACAGATGCTGCAGAGCAGAAACTCATATACGTAATCAGAGGCATCCTCTATATCCAGCTGATCTGAAGCGCGGCCCGGAACATCGTAAGCACCGTGAATCAGGATAATATAGTAGTTTTCCGGATAAAGGTAATCTTCCATGACCTTCTGATAGAAAGTATCAATCAATTCCTCGTCTTTTAACTGACTGTTCCGAAGTCTCAGAAGGAATTCCTGGGTACCGCCTTCCTGTTCCTGTTCCAGGGGAAATTCCATATTGAAGAGATTCTTTCCGATCGTACCGGAAAGTGTACTGCGAAAGATTTTAAAATATTTAAACATTTCTTCTTCTTCCAGGGAGAGAAATGCTTCTTTTAATTTTGTTTTGACATTCTTTTCTGCATCCACATAACAGCCGCAAATACGAGTGACGGCACAGTGAGCAGGTGTAAAAAGCTTTTTCAGCTCAGACAGTTCTTTTTTGTTCATAAGTAAGATTCCTCCGTAAGTAAAATATCAGGTTTATGTTGTGGGGAGATGGGAAAGTACACTCTCAAAGCAGACACCGTCCGTGAGCGGTGTGCATAAGCTCTCCGTAGCAGCAATGCATTTTCGAATAAAAGCGGATGCTTTTCTAACTGAGACGGAAAGATCCGTTCCATTTACTGCATCGGAAGCAAGAATCGAGGCAAAGATATCTCCTGTTCCGCATCGTTCCTGACCTACACGCAGAGAACGGATCAGCTTTGGCTCTTTTTTCTCTTCCCAAATGACATTGCCAATGTAGGAACCGCAGGGAATTCCGGAAATCACAACTTTTTGTGCGCCAAGTTCTCCGAGGGCGCGGGCAAGATCGAAAAGTTCCTGGCGTTTCCAGCCGCTGCTCCGGTAAGGAATACCGGTAAGAATACAGGCTTCTGTCAGATTGGGTGTCAGAAGATCTGCCTGACGTGCCAGTTTCCCCATCGCCTGGCACAAATCGGGCGTAAAGGTGGCATAGGGTTTTCCATTATCTCCCATGACCGGATCTACAATCACACAGGTATGTTCATCGCGAAAACTGTTTATAAAATCAGTGACGATTTCAATTTGACGTACAGATCCGAGAAAACCGGTCTGAATTCCATCAAAAGAAAGGTCCAGTTTCTTCCATTCTTGTATATAGGAGGGCATTTTTTCCGTGTAATCGTCAAAATAATAGGAGGAGAAAGCTGTATGATTGGAAAAAACTGAAGTGGGAACCGGACAGCATTGAATTCCCATATGGGAAATAATCGGAATGGAAACAGTAAGGGAACAGCGCCCAAATCCGGTAAAATCATTAATAACTGCCATTTTTTTCTGAAGATCACGCTTCATTTGGAAACCTCCATACATAATCAAATTGAGTCGGTTATGTGGAAAAATCGACATGAGTTATTATACCGCCCAAAGTGGGAAAACCGCAACTACAAAATATGGAATTCATCTTTGAACTCTCAAAATACGACAGTAAAGTGAACAACTGTCTTGTCATATGACAAAAAACATGGTATACTATGTTCAATGCGTCGAACGTTAAAAATTTATCATTCCAAAAAGGTGATGAAATGGTTCAGGCGGTAAAGAAGCAGTTCCGCTGATGAGATGGAGGAAAGTATGGAAGAGAAAAGAAAGATACTCGATGACCTTAAGAGACAAAAGCACGCGGTTATTATGGCCCATTACTACGTACCTGAGGAAGTACAGGAGGTCGCAGACTACATAGGTGATTCCTATTATTTAAGTGAGATGGCAACCAAAACAGACGCTGACATTATTGTATTGTGCGGCGTCAAATTTATGGGTGAAAGTGCGAAAATACTAAATCCCAAGAAAAAGATACTGCTGCCGGCAGCCAATGCGGACTGTCCTATGGCCCATATGGCGTCTGTGGAGCGTATAGAGGAAGTGCGAAGAGAACATCCGGATGCGGCAGTAGTCTGTTATGTGAATTCGACAGCGGAGCTAAAGAGTCATTCTGATGTTTGTGTTACTTCTTCCAATGCAGTGAAGATTGTACGTTCACTGCCGAACAATGAAATCTTCTTTCTTCCGGATGAACATCTGGGTAGATTTGTGGCAGAACAGGTGCCGGACAAAACAATTTTACTTAATGACGGCTACTGCCATGTGCATGCCAATATCAGCCCGGAAGCTGTAAAGGCGGCTAAAGAGGCGAAGCCGGACGCAAAATTACTGGTTCATCCGGAATGTTTGAGCGAGGTTGTCAAAATGGCAGATTATTGTGGCAGCACTGCGGGAATCATCCAATATGCGACTCAAAGTGAAGCGAAAGAGTTTATTGTGGCAACCGAACTTGGTGTCTTAAGTGAACTGAAAAAACGAAATCCGGATAAGAAATTTTATGCGGCAGGAAATACGCAGATTTGCCCGAACATGAAAAAAATAACGCTGGATAAGGTCATTGACGTGCTGGAGAAGGAAACAAAAGAAGTATTGATGGAAGAATCGATGATCAAAGCCGCGTACGCCCCGCTTCGCAGGATGCTGGAACTGGCAAACGCCTGATATGCGATGAGAATACGAGCGAAGACGAAGGAGAGAAAAGAAATGAATATGCATTATGATGTGGTAATCGTCGGATGCGGTGTAGCAGGCTGCTATGCGGCTCTGCATCTTCCAAAGGAAGAGCGTGTACTGGTGATTACCAAAGCCAAACCCGAGGAGAGTGATTCTTTTCTGGCTCAGGGAGGGATTTGCGTTCAGAAAGATTCAAATGATTATGAAGCGTTTTATGAAGACACCATGCGTGCAGGTCACTATGAAAATAGTCAAAGTTCCGTAGAGGTGATGATACGGTCTTCGAGAGCGGTGATTGCTCAGCTGATTTCCTACGGCGTGGAATTTAACCGGGAACAGGGAGAATTGTGTTATACAAGGGAAGGAGCTCATTCTACGAACCGGATTCTCTTTCATGATGATGTGACAGGAAAGGAAATTACCAGTACACTGCTGGAACGGGTAGGAGAACTTCCGAATGTCACTTTGCTGTCCCACACAACCATGTTGGATATTCTTACAGATGGCAGACAGTGTGAGGGAGTGCTTGTGCGCACAAAAGAAGGGGAACTTCGGCCAATATTTGCCAGAGACGTGATCTGGGCATGCGGCGGCATCGGCGGTATCTATGAGAATTCTACGAACTTTCCTCATTTGACAGGAGACGCCCTGGCGATTGCCCTGAAGAGGGGAATTGCCCTGAAAAATGTGAATTATGTACAGATCCATCCGACAACGCTGTATTCTAAAAAGCCGGGGAGACGTTTCCTGATTTCGGAATCCGTGCGCGGTGAAGGGGCAGTTTTACTGGATCGAGAACGGAATCGCTTTACAGATGAACTGCAGCCGCGGGATGTGGTGTCCGTAGCGATTTTCCGGCAGATGGAAAAGGATCATACCAGTCACGTATGGCTTTCTTTTGCGCCGATCCGATTGGATGTAAAGAAAAGATTTCCGAATATTTATCAGAAATGTCTCGAGGAGGGATATGATATTACGAAGGAACCGATTCCGGTTGTTCCGGCACAGCATTATTTTATGGGCGGTGTCAAAGCTGATCTGAACAGCGAAACCACACTGCCTCATCTCTATGCCGCAGGGGAGACCAGCTGTAACGGTGTACACGGGGCGAACCGTCTGGCCAGTAATTCTCTGTTGGAAAGCCTGGTATTTGCAGAACGTGCAGCCAAAAAGATCTCGGAAGAGCACAGAACAGCAGGTACGGATACGAATGCGGAAAGACAACGGGAAACAGATGACTGGGAAGAACTAAAAAAACGGTATAAGGTGGATCCGGCAGAATACAAGGATCAGGAACAGTATTTGAAAAACTGTAAGGAACGCATCTGGGATGCGATCAGAAAGGAAGAAGAAAATGAATCCAATCACAAGAACGTTAAATGTGGATGATCTGCTTTTGATGGCACTGCGAGAAGACATCTCCAGTGAAGATGTTACGACAAACGCAGTCATGCCCTTTGCCTGTCAGGGAACGGTTCAGCTGTTATGCAAGCAGGATGGAGTGATTGCAGGAATGGATGTGTTTGCACGTGTATTTACACTGTTGGACGATAAGACAGAGGTGATTTCCTATGTAAAAGATGGTGATGAGGTTTCTAAAGGGCAGCTGCTTGCGACGGTTAACGGTGATATCCGGGTACTTCTTTCCGGAGAGAGGACAGCGCTGAACTATCTGCAGCGTATGAGTGGAATCGCGACTTATACGAGAAGTGTTGCAAAACTTCTGGAAGGTACCGATACCACACTTCTGGATACCAGAAAGACGACACCGAATATGAGAATTTTTGAAAAGTATGCGGTCAAGGTAGGCGGCGGTCAGAATCATCGCTATAATCTTTCCGATGGTGTATTGCTGAAAGATAATCACATTGGTGCTGCCGGAGGAGTTGCTAAGGCAATCGGGATGGCTCGTACCTATGCGCCTTTTGTTCGGAAAATTGAGATCGAATGTGAAAACCTGGATATGGTAAAGGAAGCAGTGGAGGCAGGCGCTGATATTATCATGCTGGACAACATGACTCCGGAACAGATGAAAGAAGCGGTGACTCTGATTGCAGGTCGTGCAAAGACAGAATGTTCCGGGAATGTAACGAAAGAAAATATTACCAAAATTGCGGACACAGGAGTGGATTATGTATCCAGCGGTGCACTGACCCATTCGGCACCGATACTGGATATTTCACTGAAAAACCTTCACCCGGTGGAAGTATGAAAACTGTCTTTATTGCTGCGGTCTGTAAAGAAATTTTGCAGACCGCAGTAAAACCAGGAAGGTTCAGATCCCTTTGCGAAACAGAAGATACGAGTACACAATCTCCGGAATCGTAACCAGTATCAGAACAGCCCAAAGAAGCCAGTTCCACTGCAAGAGGCAGTTTATGACCATCATTAGTCCACCAGCCACAAAAAGCCACCCGGCCAGACGGTGTGTGCGAATCCAGTTTTCTTCACTGTGCAGTGTCCAGGGCAGTTTGATTCCTGCGGTATAGTTCTGTTTGCATTTGGGAAGATAGTTTCCAAGGAACAAAAAGAGAAGCCCAATGACCAGATAAGAAATCAAGGAGGGATTCGTTTCTATTCCAAGTGCATTCGCATAAATGGAAAGACACATAAACAGAGATACAGCAGGAACAATCCAGAGAATAATGCGGAACATCTTATCACTGATGTTCTTTTTCTTTGGGTCATTCATGGTGAAAAAGACACAGAGCAGATGGACCCCAGCAAGAAACAGCGGAAGACCAAAGACAGTCATCGGTTTACTGCTCCATCCGTTTGCTGTATTATCGGCACCAAAATGTGTTGCGATTGTGTCCGGAAGACGATTCCAGAGAAGAAGCCCTGCAAGTATAGGGGAGAGGGTCAGCAGTGTTGTCAGAATAATTGTGCTTTTATATTTTTTGTTCATGAGTTAGTTCCTCCTTTTAGTTCTGAAAGCCAGAGCATAATTTCTTCCACAACAGAAGTATTCAGCTCATAATAAATGTAGTTTTTTACTTTGTTTTCTCTTACAAGATCCGCCTTCTTCAGAACACTCAGGTGATAAGAGATGGTGGCTCCTGTCATGTCAAAATGTCCCCCGATTTCACCGGCGGACAGCCGGCCGTTTTTTAAAAGTTCCAGAATCTGCCGCCGGACCGGATCGGAGAGAGCCTTAAAGGTTTCCGCAAATGCCATTGTTTTCCTCCTTTCTGATATTTAGAAATATTTCTAAATACATAATACCCCTGAAAAAGAAAAAGTCAACATCTATTTAGAAAAAAATCTAAATATTATAAGCAGAATTCGCACGAGCCAAGTTACTGTTCACAGGGCAACAGATGCCGTACAGAAAATAGATCTCGACGCAGACGCGCTCCCGCTGCGTTTTTCAAGGGTCTGCTTACGAGATTCAATTTTTACACAGCTGTTTCGCGAGTGGTCTGAACAGCAACGCCAAGGGAGAAATAGACATAAAAAAAGAAAAATGGATTGACTTCAGATCGAAAGCATGCTATTATTTGTGAAGGGAGGTTCGAAAATGAATGAACAGTACTTATGCGGAAGTAAGATCAAACAAATTCACGATGTGATGGAGAAGCGTGCCAATAATTCTCTGCGGGCGCAGGATTTGACGATGGCACAGGTTGGTGTTCTCATAGAGCTGCATCAGGCACCGGAACACCGGCTGTCATTGAAAGAACTGGAAAGCCTGCTGCACGTGGCACAGTCGACAGCTGCCGGAATTGTCGTACGCCTGGAACAGAAGGGATTTGTTGAGAGCTTTGGAGATTTGAATGACCGCAGAATCAAGATGGTGCGAATGACTCCAGCCGGAGAGTCGTATTATCAGATCGCATTTCAGCAGATGGTAAAGGCGGATGAAGACCTGTTATCTGTACTGACAGAAAAAGAGAAAGAGATATTTGTCAGATTGCTGGTCAAAATATGCGACAATTTACAGTAGATGCTCACATCTCGTGTGAGCATCTATTTTACACAAAACAACAGCAAGCTATTAAAAACATGCGAATTAATTCTTCCCTTAGCATTCATCCGCGGGATTTTTCGATGAAAAACAGAGTCTGTAAGGCAGTACTTACTATTGGAATCCCGGCCTCTCTGGGATCTTTGCTTATGAGCATTTCCCAGATCGTAGTAAACAGCCAGATGGCATCTTTTGGAGATATGGCGGTTGCCGGGATCGGTGTGGCGATGAAGGTTACGATGATAACCGGTATGATCTGTATCGGTTTTGGACAGGGCGTACAGCCCCTGCTGGGATTTTGCGTGGGAGCCCGATTGTGGGAGAGGTTTAAGAAAATCATGCGTTTCTCTCTTGTTTTTTCCTTTGCGCTCAGTACGGTAATGACAGTCATCTGTTATCTGTTTACCAATCAGATTGTCAGTGTGTTTCTTACGGATTCGGTCGCCTTTGACTATGCAGTCGAGTTTACACAAATCCTGTTGACTACGAGTTTTCTTTTTGGTGTCTTCTATGTATTGTCTAATGCACTGCAGGCGATGGGAGCAGCTTCTGCAGCGCTGATAATAAATCTCAGCCGACAGGGAATCATCTACATTCCGGCAGTTTTTCTTCTGAAATACCTGATTGGGGTAAGCGGTCTGGCATGGGCTCAGCCGGTGGCAGATCTGCTTTCGACAATACTGGTCATCTTTCTTTACAGAAAAACAGTAAAACATATGGAAAAAAGTTGAGATTTTCATAAGAGGGGCGTATAATGATGATCGTCGATTTTAGGAATGTAAAACACAGAAAAATCGACGTTAGGCTCATTTATCGTGCCAATTATTCCAAAGAGGTTAAGAGAAAAAATATGAAGCGAAAAACAAAAGTCCCCTCAAATCTGACAGGACGCTATGCCATGATTCAGTCCTTTCTGTGGATGGGCTATGCAGCTATCCTGGGTTTTGCAAGTGTTTATCTGTTGGATCATGGTTTTTCCAATATACAAATTGGTATCATTTCAGCCGTTGCCGGTGCGGTGTCTGCAGTGCTTCAGCCTTTACTGGCAACTATTGCAGACCGTCCGAGCAGTCCGTCGGTCAAGTATTTTTTAGTCTGCCTGAATTTTCTTCAGTTATTCTGCGCAGGTCTGTTAATGGTTTTTGAAAATTCAGCAGTTATGACAGGAGTGTTTTATGGCATTTGCATTACATTTCTGATGCTGTTGACTCCGCTCGTGAATTCTCTTGGTGCTGAGACGATGAATCAGGGGATTACAATGAATTTTGGTGTCGCCAGGGGAATCGGATCGGTTGCTTATGCTGCTGCTGCTTATCTTCTTGGAATTCTGGTGAAAAAGGCAGGAGCTGTGACGATACCGCTATTTATTGTGGCCTTGTGTGCAGGATTTCTGCTCTCTCTGGGTTTCTTTCCGTTTGAAAAAGCGGCAAAGCCTTCGGTCGGACAAAAGAGGATGTTTGAAGGTCCTGTATATTTTCTGCGCAAATACGATCGTTTTGCTTTTACTTTGCTTGGATGTATCTTTTTATATACTTCCCATGTACTGCTGAATAATTTTAATTTTCAGATTGTTGAGAGTAAAGGCGGCGGCAGTGCAGAATTGGGATTTGCCATGGCGCTTTGCGCCTGTGTGGAACTGCCGACCATGTTTTTCTTTGGAGTTATGCAGAAAAAGAAAAGCAGCGGATTCTGGTTTCGGCTTTCGGGTGTGTTTTTTATGCTGAAGGCGCTTGGAACACTGCTGGTGCCTGGAATTCGATCTTTTTACTGCATTCAGATCTTTCAGATGTTCGGATGGGCACTTATCCAGGTGGCATCTATCTATTTTGTAAATTCGCTTATGGAAGAACAGGATGTAGTGAAAGGACAGGCCTATATGACGATGACTTATACGATCGGCAGTGTTGTGGGATCACTCCTCGGAGGCAGTTTAATTGATCTTTTTGGCATTACCATAATGTTAATTGTCGCATTTGTTTTTGGACTTCTGGGTATGTTGCTATTGCTGCTCATAAAAGCAGATGTTTCCGGAAAGCGTGGGATGTCCAGGTAAAAAAACAGTCCGGATCGTGAGTATCCGGGCTGTTTTTTTACCTTGCGGTACGGAAATACCGGAGGTAAGAGCTCTATTTATTGCGATGTCCGCTGTATTTCTCTTCACAGTATTTGCAGCGATAAATTTCTTTTTCAGGATCAGCGAGAATAAACACATGATCCAATCCCTGTTCGATGGAAGTAATACAGCGCGGATTTTTACACTTGATTACATTTACGACCTGTTTGGGCAGGCGAAGATCCTTTTTCTCCGTGATCTCACCATCCTTGATGATGTTGACGGTAATGTTGTGATCTATGAAACCGACAATATCCATATCCAGCATGTCAACCGGGCACTCTACTTTGAGAATATCTTTCTTACCCATCTTTTCACTTTTGGCATTTTTGATAATCGCAACGGTACAGTCCAGCTTATCCAGCTTGAGATCGTGATAAATGGTCATAGCTTTTCCGGCCTTTATATGATCCAGCACAAAACCTTCTTCGATGCGTCCGACATTCAGCATAGTGTAAACGATCTCCTTTCTATTTGACTTCGATACCAAGCAGTGTGAGAATCAGAGCCATACGTGCATACACGCCGTACTGTACCTGCTTAAAGTAAGCGGCTCTCGGATCCTGATCAACCTCCACAGCAATCTCATTAACACGGGGAAGGGGATGAAGCACAAGCATATCCGGTCCGGCCAGCTCCATTTTGGCCTTGTCCAGGATGTAGAAATCTTTCATGCGAACATAGTCTTCCTCATTGAAGAAACGTTCTTTCTGAACACGGGTCATGTACAGCAGATCCAGACTTGGAAGCGCATCCTCCAGTTTAATCACCTCTTCGAAAGGTACCTGATTGGCACGAAGTACATCATCACGTATATAATCCGGCACACGGAGCTCTTCCGGTGAGATCAGAATAAATTTGATACCGGTATAGCGTACGAGCGCGTTAATCAGGGAATGAACTGTCCGGCCAAATTTCAAATCACCGCAAAGGCCGATGGTAAGATGATCCATCCGTCCCTTTAAGGAACGGATCGTCAGAAGATCAGTCAGCGTTTGGGTTGGATGCTGATGACCGCCATCACCGGCATTGATTACCGGGATCGAAGAAACCATGGAAGCTACCATGGGAGCGCCTTCTTTTGGATGACGCATTGCACAGATATCTGCAAAGCAGGAAACCACGCGGATCGTATCCGATACGCTTTCTCCTTTGGAAGCGGAACTCGAATCGGCAGAAGAGAATCCCAGGACCGTTCCTCCAAGATTCATCATGGCTGCCTCAAAACTTAAGCGGGTTCTTGTACTTGGCTCATAGAACAAAGTGGCAAGTCTCTTTCCGTCACATGCGTGAGCATATTTCGCAGGATTCTTTTCGATATCGTTCGCCAGATCCATCAGCTGGTCCAGCTCCTCCACCGAAAGGTCCAGCGGACTCATTAAGTGTCGCATAATTGACCTCCTTCTATTGTATGGGATAATTCGCAGCAGCGCATCGGTAGCAGCACTGTGCCTGTTTTCTGTGTAACACATTATCACAAAATGTCGTATATTGCAAGGAAAAATCCAGTTACGGTTCAGACGGCAATGGACGCTGCGCAGAAAATAGTTCTCGACGCAGACGCGCTCCCGCTGCGTTTTGAAGAAAAGGTCCGGTGGGCCTTTTTGAGCGCCAGCGTTTTTCAAGGATCTGCTTACGAGATACTATTTTGCACAGCTGTTTCATGTAACCTCTGAACAGTAACACGTTAGATCTTTCTTGTAAATGAAAGGAAAATATAGTACAATACTTTAGTGAAGAAAAGTCCGGCAGGCAGTAACTGTATCAGCGTGTCTGTGGATATCGGGCTTCTTTGCGATTGATACATAAGGAGAAATGAACACATGCTTGATTTGGGAAAAATCAGAGAAGAGATTGATGCCACGGATGACGAGATCGTTCGTCTTTTCCAGCACAGAATGGAACTGACCAGCCAGGTGGCTCAGTATAAGATTCAAACCGGAAAGCCGGTATTTGATAAAGAACGGGAGACAAATAAACTTGAAAAGCTGCGCAGCGAGGCAGACAATGAGTTTAATGCAAAGGGAATTCAGGAAATTTTCCAGCAGATCATGTCCATCAGCAGAAAACGACAGTACCAGCTTCTGACGGAACATCGTGTGGAGGAGATGAAAGACTTTACGCAGGTGGATCATCTGGATACACACGGTGCGAAAGTCGTATTTCAGGGAGTTGAAGGAGCCTACAGCTTTGCTGCCATGAAAACATTCTTCGATGATTCCATAGAAAGCTTCCATGTAAATACCTGGAAAGAGGCGATGGAGGCAATTTCCAGCAAAGAAGCGGATTATGCGGTTTTGCCAATCGAAAACTCCACTGCGGGAAGTGTGCTGGATATTTATGATCTTCTGGTGGAGTATCCTCACTATATTGTGGGAGAACAGATAATCCCGGCAGAACATGTGCTGATGGCGCTTCCGGGCGTGAAAATAGACGAAATCCGGGAGGTTTGCTCCCATCCCCAGGCGCTTTCCCAGTGCAGGATTTTTCTAGAATCCAATGAAAAATGGAAAACAAAAGAGATGCTCAATACCGCGGTTGCCGCAAAATATGTGGCACAGTGTCAGGACCGTACCAAAGCAGCGATCGGCAGCAGATATGCGGCAGAACACTTCGGTCTTCAGATTTTAAAGGAGAGTATTATCAACAGTGAGGGAAATGCGACCCGTTTTGTGATTATCTCCGGTAAAAAGTGTTTCGAAAAAGATGCTAATAAAATCAGTGTATGTATCGAACTGCCTCATGAGAGTGGCACACTCTACAATATACTGGCACACTTTATCTATAACAATCTCAATATGACGAAGATTGAATCCCGTCCGATTCCACAGCGGAAATGGGAATATCGGTTCTTTGTGGATTTTGAAG
This sequence comes from Fusicatenibacter sp., assembly GCA_022766945.1. Lineage (GTDB taxonomy): Bacteria > Bacillota > Clostridia > Lachnospirales > Lachnospiraceae > Fusicatenibacter. Next base: position 13,974 of record JALEOU010000083.1, read on the forward strand.
GGAATTTAAGTGATCCCGCGGTTGTCAATGCACTTTTCGGCATAGAACAGGAAGCGAGAAAGTTCCGGCTTTACGGCAATTATTAGAACTAAAAAAACAAATCGGGAAAGACCTGACGCATAGGAATGACACTAGAGAAAGAAAAGGAAGAAAACAAAATGATCAGAATAGAAGAATGCATCCTTTACCGCGATTTTGCAGAAGGGGAAGTTTTACGGGACATGACAACACTGATGGCGACTTACAATAAACTTGTAAAGTCCAGGATTGACCCAAAAGATCACAGATTCCGGGAGGACATGAGTGATCAGGAACCGCTGTTTTATGAGGCGCTGAATCGTCTCGTTGAGATGGCAAATTGTTACGGGTTTTCAGGAAATCTGTGGCATGATTATCTGACCTATCTGCTGGTGAACAAAGAAAATGCTTTTTCAACTTCCTGCGAGATTGTCGGAAGAGTGGAAGGAAGCATAAATCAGATGGCGAAACACGATTTTGTCCGTTTCAAAGAATTATTTGATTTTGATATCAGGGTTTTTGATACCGTATTTGAATCCGGAGATGCACAAGTGATCTGCAACTACCGGAACACGGACAGTCCAAACAAGCTTTTTAACAAAAGGGTGAGAGACAGAATCTGTGAACTGGCGGCCCGGCTGGCACTCGCAAAAAATCCGGATGAGTTTATGGATGATATGATTTCCTTCTACAAAGATTTTGGTGTTGGCAAACTGGGGCTTCATAAGGCGTTTCGGATTGCAAGAATCAAAGATCAGGTGGAGATTATCCCGATTACTAATATTCCCCATGTTCATCTGGATGATCTGGTAGGATATGAGATAGCAAAGAAGAAACTGATTGATAATACGGAAGCATTTGTGCAGGGGAGAAAAGCAAATAACTGTCTGCTGTTCGGAGATGCAGGAACCGGAAAATCCTCAAGTATCAAAGGGATTCTCAATGAGTATTATGATCAGGGTCTGCGCATTATTGAGGTGTATAAGCATCAGTTCCAGGATCTCAATGAACTGATTGCACAGATCAAAAACCGAAACTATAAATTTATTATCTATATGGATGATCTGTCTTTTGAGGACTTTGAGATCGAATATAAATATCTGAAAGCGGTAATCGAAGGCGGACTGGAGAAAAAGCCCGAAAACATATTGATCTATGCGACATCAAATCGGCGTCATCTGATCAAGGAAACTTACAGTGACAAGGAGGAGATCCGCCAGGATATGCACACTTCGGATACGGTTCAGGAAAAACTTTCTCTGGTTTATCGTTTCGGCGTTACGATTTATTTCGGATCACCGGATAAAAAACAGTTCCAGAATATTGTTACAACACTTGCAGAGCGCTATGGTGTTACTATGGAACAGGACAAACTGCTTGCGGAAGCCAACAAATGGGAATTGTCTCACGGAGGTCTTTCCGGCCGTACAGCTCAGCAGTTTATCGACTATCTGCTTGGACAACAAAAGGAAGTATAATAGGAAACAGTTCTGTTTCTTTCAAAGATCTTCGATGAAAGATACAACAGGGGAAAAGGAGAGATCTATATGCAGTATTCTACATTTGCTGCCATTGACATCGACAGCTATGATGTATTTCTTGAAATCTTCGAAATATCAAAAAAACAGGGAATTCACAGTATAGACAAAATCCGTCACAGAATGGAACTGGGAAAAGACACCTATACTATGGGCAAAATCAGTCCCCGGATGGAAGAAGAACTGTGCCGGGTGCTTGCCGATTTCGTGCGTATTATGGAAGGATACAAGGTCGATGCCTATCGTGCGGTAGCTGTCAGTTCTATTCGTGAGGCTGAGAACAGTCTGTTTGTTCTGGGGAAAATTCACCAGCTGACAGGCCTTGAGGTAACGGTGCTCTCAAATTCAGAACAGCGTTTTCTCGGATATAAGGCATTGGCTGCCATGGAGGAGAATTTCAACAAGATTATTGAAAAAGGGACTGCCATCATTGATCTGGATGGAGGAAGTCTTCAGATTTCTCTCTTCGACAAAGACGCTCTGGTAACTACACAAAACATCCGTATGGGCAATCTGCGTATCAGAGAACGCCTGTCCGGTGTGGTAAATAATACCACGCATTATGAATCTCTGGTGGAGGAATTTATCTGGAATGAAGTTACGAGCTTTAAGAAGATGTATCTGAAAGACCGGAAGATTGAAAATATTATGCTTCTGGGGGATCTTTTTACCGATACCGTCTTTCAGAATATGGAAGAGAAGATGACGAAGATTATCTCAAGAGAAAACTTCGGCAACTGGTATCAGAATGTAATTGGACAGTCTCCTATGGAACTGGCGGTGAAACTTGGAATTCCGCTGGAGAATGCATCTCTGATGTATCCGTCTGCAGTCATCTATAAATGTCTGATCGACATGATGGGGGCAGAGAGAATCTGGATCCCGGGAACACATCTTCCGCGCGGCATCGCTTACGAGTATGCAGAACAGAACAAAATATTAAAGGGCGGGCATAATTTTGAAAATGATATTCTGATGGCTGCAAAGAATATCGGAAAACGGTACGCAGTGAACCGTCCGCATGTCCAGAATCTGGATATGATCGCAACCACACTGTTTGACGCCATGAAGAAAGTGCATGGCCTTGGCAAGAGAGAGCGGCTGCTGCTTCAGATGGCTGTCATGCTGCACGATGTGGGAAAATATATCAGTCTGAACTATGTTGCGGAATGTTCTTACAACATTATTATGTCAAACGAGATCATAGGTCTTTCTCATATCGAGCGTGAAATGATTGCATTGATTGCAAAGTTTAATACGACGCGTCTTCCTTCCTATGAGGAACTTGTAATGGAGTCGTCTCTGAGCGTGGAGCAGTATCTGGTGGTAGCACAGTTAACTGCAATTCTCCGCCTGGCAAATGCGCTGGACCGCAGTCACTATCAGAAGATTACATCCATAAGGGCATCGCTCAAGGAGAGAGAACTGATTATGAATCTGACAGTTAACCGTGACTTTACACTGGAACAGGGACTTTGTCAGGAAAAACTGGATTTCTTTTATGAAGTATTCAGTGTGCAGCCGGTACTGAAACTGAAACGACAGATGTGAGGAGGCATGGAAAATGGATTACACACCGTATAAAAAAGCCGAATATTACAGAAACAGAGAATTAAGCTGGATCAGCTTTGACGAGAGAGTGTTAAATGAAGCCCGTGATAAGAGTATCCCGCTTTTTGAGCGCTTGAAATTCCTTAGCATCACTTCTTCGAATCTGGATGAATTTTACATGGTACGGGTTGCATCGCTGAAAGATATGGTGCATGCGAACTATTCCAAACCGGATATCGCTGGCATGACGGCAAAAGAACAGCTTTCTGCGATTTCAGAGCGTACGCATGAACTGGTACAGCTGCAGTACAGTACATACAACCGGTCAGCAGTTCCTTCCCTGGAGCATGCAGGACTGACGATTATCAGTGAACATGAGAAGCTGACAGAAAAACAGGCGGAATTTGTGGATAACTATTTCGAGGAAAACATCTATCCGGTACTGACTCCGATGGCAATGGATTCTGCCCGCCCATTTCCGCTGATCCGCAATAAATCACTGAATATTGGCGCTCTGGTCCGTATAAAAGATGATGGTATTCTGGCAAAGGCGAACCGGAAAGAGAAGAAAAACGACGGGGACGAGAAGAAAAACAAAGAGAAGGAACTGGAATTTGCCACTGTTCAGGTCCCTTCGGGACTTCCCCGCTTTATCATGCTTCCCGCTGACGCAGAGAGCGGACAGAAATACTGTATCTTGCTGGAAGAAGTGATTGAGCGAAATATTGGAAAGCTGTTTCTCAGCTATGATGTGGTTTGTGCCCATCCTTACCGTATTATGCGGAATGCCGATCTTACCATTGATGAGGATGAGGCATCGGATCTGTTAAAAGAGATACAGAAACAGCTCAAAAAACGCCAGTGGGGCGAGGTAATCCGGCTTGAAGTAGAGGAGCAGATGGATAAGCGGCTGCTGAAGCTGTTGAAAACAGAATTTGAAATCGATGAGGAAGACGTGTTTCGTATTCCGGGTCCGCTGGATCTTACCTTTTTGATGAAAATGTATGGGCTGGAAGGATTTGATGAATATAAGATACCAAAGTACACACCGGCGTTGGTTCCTGCACTGATGAACGACGATGATATTTTCACAAATATCAGAAAAGGAGATATTCTTCTGCATCATCCATATATGACATTTGATCCAGTGGTTCAGTTTGTACAGCAGTCAGCAAAGGATCCGGATGTGCTGGCAATTAAGCAGACACTTTATCGTGTCAGCGGTAATTCGCCGATTATTGCGGCATTGGCACAGGCGGCTGAGAATGGAAAGCAGGTGTCTGTGCTGGTGGAGCTGAAAGCGCGTTTCGATGAAGAAAACAACATCGTATGGGCAAAGATGCTGGAAAAAGCCGGATGCCATGTAATCTATGGACTGCTGGGACTGAAAACACACAGTAAGATCACACTGGTTGTACGCAGAGAAGAAACGGGAATCAGAAGATACGTACATCTTGGAACAGGAAATTACAATGATTCAACAGCGAAATTGTATACTGACTGTGGTCTTCTGACATGCAATGCAAAGATTGGAGAAGATGCGACGGCAGTCTTTAATATGCTGTCGGGATATTCAGAACCGGACAGCTGGAATAAGCTGGTGGTGGCGCCGCTTTGGATGAAAGATCGTTTTCTGCATTTGATTGCAATGGAAGAAGAGCATGCAAGAAAAGGACAGAAGGCTCATATTATTGCAAAAATGAATTCTCTTTGTGATCGGGATATCATCGCTGCGCTTTACAGTGCTTCTGCTGCCGGTGTGAAAATCGATCTGATTGTCCGCGGAATCTGCTGTCTGAAAGTAGGAATACCGGGAGTGAGTGAAAATATTACAGTTCGATCGATTGTCGGAAGCTTTCTGGAGCATGCCCGTATCTTCTATTTCTACAGTAATGGAAACGAGGAACTCTTTATGGGAAGTGCTGACTGGATGCCGCGAAATCTCGAAAAGAGAGTGGAGATTGTTTTTCCGGTGGAGGATGAGCAGATTCATAAAGAAGTGATGCATATCCTGGATATTCAGCTGAAAGACAATGTGAAAGCAAGTATTCTGCAGCCGGACGGACGCTATGTAAAACCGGATAAACGCGGAAAGTTACTGATCAATTCTCAGGAATACTTCTGCGAGGAAGCAACCCGGAGAGCAGAACAGCCCAAAAAAGAAACAGATGAGCGCATTTTTATTCCTGCGGAATCAGCAGAAGAATAAATAACAGAACAAACAGGCAGGGAGCCGTAAAAAAACAGTTTTTCTTTGAAACAACTGTTTTTTTACGGCTTTTTGTTGTCTGAGTTGTTATATCTGTTTATTGTTAACGATGATTTTACTCTCAACTGGTAGAAAGTTTTACCGGGTGATTTCTATAATGTTTTTGGATATAGTTCAAGAAAGGAAGGAAATAAGAATGTCTGATTTAGCACTGAAACATGTCTGTAAAACCTTTGATCATGAACATTATGCGGTCAAAGATTTTACGCTCGACATTCCTGATCAGGAGTTTGTGATTTTTGTGGGTCCCTCGGGATGCGGAAAATCCACAACACTTCGCATGATTGCCGGGCTTGAGGAAATCGGCAGCGGAGAACTCTGGATCGGAGATGAATTGTGCAATTATGTGGAACCTAAAGACCGGGATTTGTCTATGGTATTTCAAAACTATGCATTATACCCTAATATGACAGTTTATGAAAATCTGGCGTTTTCGCTGAAGGTCAGAAAGGTTTCCAAAGAGGAGATAGACAGGAAAGTGCATGAAACAGCGAAATTGCTGGATATCGAACATCTGCTGGACCGAAGACCCAAAGCACTCTCTGGCGGACAGAAACAGCGTGTGGCAATCGGGAGCGCCATTATGAGAAAACCGAAAGCATTTCTGATGGATGAACCGCTCTCCAATCTGGATGCGAAACTTCGTGCACAGATGAGAGTGGAATTATCCAGGCTACACAAAGAATTGAAAACAACCATGATCTATGTGACACATGACCAGACAGAAGCCATGACTCTTGGCACACGGATCGTGGTCATGAAAGAGGGATTGATTCAGCAGGCGGATACACCGGAGAGGATCTACAGTTACCCCGTTAACCGTTTTGTGGCAGGATTTATCGGATCTCCCGCTATGAATTTCTTTGCTGGGATGGTTTCGGAAGAAAACGGGAGCATCTATATCGACTTTGATCAACATTTCCATCTTCGCGTCACCGGGGAGAACGAGAAAGTTCTTAAGGAGAATTACAGAGGAAAGATGGTTACCTTCGGCATTCGACCAGAAGACCTGTACGAAGAAAAAGCGGCAAAAGAGAGAAAAATCTGTAAAGAAGAATATAAGATGGAAGCGCTGGTTGAAGTACGGGAAATGCTGGGAGCCGAGGCGATCCTTCACTTGAAGAGAGCTTCCGGAAGTTTTGCTGCGAGAATTTCTTCGGAAGCTCCGTTGAAGGCAAAAGAAATGGCCATCTTGTATGCTGATATGGAAAAAGCACATTTTTTTGACTGCTTTACAGAAGAAAATATTCTCTGCAAACAAAATCAGGAGCAAAAAAGAAATGAGGAGTGAATGACAGTGAAACAAAAGAAAAATAAGGACAGAAAGGTGAATGCATATCTGTATCTGATTCCCTGCCTGGCAGTTTTCGGAGTATTTCTTTTCTATCCGTTTTTTAAGACCATTTATTTAAGTCTTTATAAGACAAATAAACTGGGGCAGGCAAAGCTATTTGTAGGACTTGATAATTATATCAGCCTGTTTACATCGGAATCGTTCTATAACAGCATGTGGGTAACACTGGTTTTCGTTGTGATTGTTGTGGTCGGCAGTATGGCGCTGGGACTGCTTGGTGCAGTGCTTTGCAGCAAAGCATTTCCGGGAATCCGGGTTTTCAGTACTTCATATGCGCTTCCTATGGCTGTTGCCTCAAGTTCCGGAGCTATGATTTTCAAAATTATTCTGAATCCGACAATCGGTATTGTGAATAAACTTCTGAATGTCAGCATTAACTGGGTAGCGGATCCAAAGTATGCGCTTGTCTGTGTAGCTGTACTTACTGCATGGCTGAACAGCGGCATCAATTTTCTTTACTTTTCGGCGGGCCTTGGAAATATTGATGAAACAATTTACGAGCGGGCTTCTGTGGACGGGGCCAATGGTGTACAGAAATTTTTCAGGCTGACCTTACCGGGTCTTAGTCCCATTATGTTCTATACGCTGGTTGTCAATATTATTCAGGCATTCCAGTCTTTTGGACAGGTAAAGATTTTGACACAGGGGGGTCCTGGTGAATCCACCAATCTGATTGTCTATTCCATCTACCGTGATGCATTTTTTAATTACCGGTTTGGAAATGCAGCTGCGCAGTCAGTGGTACTGTTCCTGATTGTTATGGCCCTTACACTGGTCATGTTCCGACTGGAAAAGAAAGGAGTAAAATACTGATGTCAACAGCAGAAAATGCGATCTCCCAGGGAAAGATTTACAGTTCCGAGGAACTGGAAGAGCTTCATCGAAGCATGAATGCGAGAGCAAAGCGAAAAAAACAGGTACGGACTGTTTGCCTGATGGCAGTGAATCTGGTTGTGTGCCTTTTCATCCTGTTTCCGCTGCTCTATACCGTGAGTGTGGCATTTATGCCGTCAGGTGAGCTATACACGATGGAAATGAATCTGATTCCATCCCATCCGACGCTGGAAAACTTTAAGCAGGCAATTGAAAAAATTCCGTTAATGCGTTTTGTACTGAATTCTTTCCTGATAGCAGGATGCATTACTATTGGACAGATCATTACCTGTTCTTTTGCGGCATTTGCCTTTTCCTTCCTGAATTTTAAGGGAAAGAATGTATTGTTTATGATTGTGATGGCAACTATGATGGTACCCGGAGAAGCAACGATTATTTCCAACTATCTGACTGTGAGCAGCTGGAAACTGCTCGATACCTACATTGTACTGATTCTCCCTTACCTGACATCAGCGATGGGTATTTTCCTGTTCCGTCAGTTCTATATGACATTTCCGATTTCACTCTATGAATCGGCAAAACTGGACGGGTGCGGAAATCTTCGGTTTATCATAAAAATTCTGCTCCCACTGACAAAATCGGCGATCGGAGCGATGGCTGTCTATACTTTCATCAATGCATGGAATATGTACATGTGGCCGCTTCTGGTGACTGGCTCAGACGATAAGAGAACAGTACAGATCGGAATCAGTATGCTGAACAGCGTTGACGCTCAGTCTATCACACAGATGCTGGCCGGAGTTGTTCTGATTATCCTTCCGTCTATTTCTATCTTCATCGTTGGACAGAAACAGTTGATTAAAGGAATGTTTTCGGGAGCTGTAAAGGGATAAACTTGTTTATCTTTGTTAATCGGGCAAAACGTTTGCCTTCACTATTATAACTATATATAAAGTAGAAAAGAGGAAATTCACATGAAGAAAAAAATAATCACATCAATTCTTGCGGCATCTTTGATTGCAGGTATACTTGCCGGCTGTGGAAACACAGCATCAGAAAGCAATACAGGGACAGAAGTTCAGAGCGCAGAGAAAGAACAGACATCGGCAGCTCCTGATCTGAGTACCGATACTACAGGCACTAAGATTACGTTCTGGCATTCCATGGGCGGTGTCAATGGACAGGCCATGGAGTATCTGGTGAATCAATTTAATGAGGAGAATGAAGACGGTATTTCCGTTGAAGCTGTCTATCAGGGGGAATATGATGATACAATCAACAAACTGAAAAGTGCGCAGATCGGAAACATGGGAGCAGATCTGGTACAGATCTATGATATCGGAACCAGGTTCATGATTGATTCTGGCTGGGTAATTCCCATGCAGGATCTGATTGATGCGGATGGATACGATCTTTCTCTGATTGAACCGAACATTGCAGCGTATTACACTGTGAATGATCAGCTCTATTCCATGCCATTTAACTCCTCTACACCGATTCTGTATTATAACAAAGGTATTTTTGAGAAAGCAGGTATCACAGAAGTGCCTTCCAGTCTGACTGAAATTGCGGATATCGGAGATGCTCTGATGGAACAGGGCGGTGCGGGAGAACCCATTGCGATCAGTATCTACGGATGGTATTTTGAACAGTTTCTCTGTAAACAGGGTCTGAATTATGCGGATAATGGCAATGGGCGCAAAGAAGCGGCAACAGCAGTTGAGTTCGATTCCAATGGAGGAGCCCTGAATATATTGAAGACATGGAAAACACTCAATGAAGAGGGTTATATTCCAAATGTGGGACGTTCGGGCAGTGATACTGCAACGACAGATTTTACGTCCGGAAAAGCAGCAATGCTTCTTGGATCCACAGCATCCCTGAAACAGATTCTTGAGGATGTCAACGGCAGCTTTGAAGTTGGGACTGCTTATTATCCCAGTGTGACAGAAGGAGAAAACGGCGGTGTTTCCATTGGCGGTGCATCACTCTGGGCTTTGAACAATAACGATGAAGAAAAAGCAGCAGCTACCTGGAAATTTGTAAAATTCCTGGTTTCACCGGAATCTCAGGCGTACTGGAATGCTCAGACAGGTTATTTCCCGGTGACAACTGCTGCATCGGAAGAGCCGGTATTTAAAGAAAACATTGAAAAATATCCGCAGTTCCAGACCGCAATTGATCAGCTGCATGATTCAGCGCCGGAATATGCAGGAGCACTGCTTTCCGTTTTTCCGGAAGCAAGACAGATTGTAGAAACAGAAATAGAGAATATGATCAACGGAAACTCCACACCGGAAGAAGCAGTGGAAAAGATGGCGAAACAGATTAATGAATCCATTGAGGATTACAATCTTCTGAATGAGTAATTGCTTTACAGCCATAGGTTTTTGATTTATAGTAAGAAAAAGAATATAGAACAGACACAGCAAACTGACGGAAACGATTCAGCAAAGGGATCTTTCCGCCGGTTTGTTTGTACAGGCAAAACGAAAAAGAAAACCTGATCAGGAAAAAGGAGAAAAAGTAAATGAAAACAAAAGTCTGGGCTCATAGAGGAGCGAGCGGCTACGCACCGGAAAACACACTGGAGGCATTCCTTCTGGCAGCTGAACAGGGAGCAGATGGGGTAGAACTCGATGTACAGATGACAAAAGATGGTGAATTGGTAGTAATTCACGATGAGGTGATCGATCGGGTGAGTGATGGAAAAGGGCATGTGAAAGATCACAATTTGGAAGAATTAAAGAAATTCCATTTTAATACCCTGCATCCGGAATACCAAATGGCAGTGATTCCTACTTTGAGGGAAGTTTATGAATGTCTGAAACCAACCGGGATGACAATCAATGTGGAATTGAAAACAGGAATTTTCTGGTATCCGGATCTGGAAAAAAAGGTACTGGAACTGACAAAAGAACTGGAGATGGAGGATCGTGTGATCTATTCTTCTTTTAATCATTACAGTATTCAGAAAATTCTGAACCTGAATCCCGATGCAAAGACGGGAATTCTCTATGGAGATGTGATTGTTGATGTGGTGGATTATGCAAAACGCCTTGGAACAGGGGCTCTTCACCCGGCCCTTTATCATACCTATATGGGTGACTTTCTGAAAGAGTATGTAAACAGTGAACTGCAGGTTCATGTATGGACAGTGAATGATAAACGGGAAATCCAACGCCTGATGGATGCCGGTGTGGATGCGGTCATAACAAATTATCCGGACGTGGCAGTGACCTGCAGGGACAGATGATAAGAAAAACAGAAGTAAAAATCTCCTTTGGATCTGTGTGAATGCTGCACATTTGATCGAAAGGAGATTTTTGCTTCGTTTATTAAAAAGACATGGTGGATTCTGCTTGCCAAAGGATTGCGTAGGAAGCTATAATACATTCAGTACCCTGAAGTGCAAGAATACGGATCCGCTGCAGCTGAAGGAGAAGAAAACTGACAGGAGAAACATAAAAGCTTTATGAGTATATTAAACGTTGAACATCTTTCTCATGGTTTTGGGGATCGTGCGATTTTTGAAGATGTATCTTTTCGCCTACTGAAAGGAGAACATATCGGTCTGGTAGGTGCCAATGGTGAAGGAAAATCTACTTTTATGAATATTATCACCGGGAAACTGATACCGGACGAGGGGAAGGTGGAATGGGCGAAAAATGTTCGTGCTGGTTATCTGGATCAGCATGCTGTCCTTGAGAAGGGAATGACAATTCGCGATGTACTGAAAAGTGCATTTTCCTGGCTCTACGAGATGGAAGAAAGGATGAATAACATTTGTGATTCCATGGGGGAGGCTTCGAGTAACGAGCTTGAAGAGATGATGGAAGAACTTGGAGTTATCCAGGAAATGCTGAATGCACATGATTTTTATGTCCTGGATTCCCGCGTGGAGGAGATCGGAAGAGCACTTGGCCTGGAAGAGATCGGATTGGAGCGCGATGTAACAGAACTTTCCGGAGGCCAGAGAACTAAGGTGCTTCTGGGAAAACTGCTTTTGGAAAAACCGGATATTCTTTTGCTGGATGAGCCGACGAATTATCTGGATGCGGAACATATTGCATGGCTGAAACGCTATCTTCAGGAATATGAAAATGCATTTGTGGTGATCTCTCATGATATACCGTTTTTGAACAGTGTAGTCAACCTGATTTATCACATGGAAAATAAGGAACTGAATCGCTATGTGGGAGACTATGATCATTTTCAGGAAGTTTATGCAGTAAAAAAGGCCCAAAAGGAAGCCGCCTATAATCGACAGCAGCAGGAAATCAACGAGCTGAAAGATTTTGTGGCACGAAATAAAGCCCGCGTCGCAACAAGGAATATGGCAATGTCCAGGCAGAAGAAACTTGACAAGATGGATGTCATTGAACTGGCACGCGAAAAACCAAAGCCTGAGTTTCGCTTTAAAACGGCAAGAACGCCTGGACGATTTGTGATTACAGTGAAAGATCTGGTGATCGGTTATGAGGAACCTTTGTCGAAGCCGCTTAACTTTTCTGTGGAGCGGGGAGAAAAGATTGTGCTGACTGGTGCCAATGGAATCGGAAAGACAACACTGATGAAAAGTATTCTGGGTCTGATCCCATCTCTGTCTGGCAGTGTACAGCTGGGAGATTATCTGGAGATTGGATATTTTGAACAGGAAATGCCGAAAGGAAATACCAATACCTGCATTCAGGAGATATGGGAAGAATTTCCATCCTATACGCAGTATGAGGTCCGTGCTTCCCTGGCAAAATGCGGACTTACCACGGAACACATCGAAAGCCTGATTCGTGTCCTCTCCGGAGGTGAGCAGGCGAAAGTGCGTCTGTGTAAACTGCTGAATCGGGAAACAAACCTGCTGATGCTGGATGAACCCACAAATCATCTGGATGCAGACGCAAAAGAGGAATTGAAACGGGCGCTTCTGGAGTATAAAGGAACCATCGTTATGGTATGTCATGAACCTGAATTTTATGAGGGAATGGCAAGTGCAGTCTGGGATTGCTCGAAATGGACCACAAAAGTGATTTAGTGATTTCTTTTTTATTAATATAAAGGGGGAAGATCAAAATGGAAACTGTCTATTACAATGTTGACGAAATTTCATTTCGCTACGATCATCACAGAGAAGCGGTAAAAAAACTGGTAACTCTGTTTGAAAACAATGATCAGGTGATTGCTCTTGTTTTCGGCGGATCTGTGGCAAAAAAGATGGAAAGACCGGATTCTGATATTGATGGTATGGTAATTGTCACAGAGGAATACTTTGAAGAAAGAAAGAGCAGGAATCGGACTGCAGAATGCATTTTTGCCTGCGATTATCCCGGCGGGTATTTTGATGTGAAATATATGACGAAAGGATTTATCATGGATGCAGCGAACAAAGCCAGTGAACCGACGAGAAACTCTTTTATCGGTTCTAAGGTGCTTTTTACAAGAGATCCTGATATTCCGGAGATCATCTGCAGGATTCCTGTGTTTCAGGAACAGGAGACGGAAGACAAGATGCTATCCTTTTACAGTAGTTTATGTCTGAATTATCGTTATTTCTGGAAATGCTGTCATCCGGAAGGGTATATGAAAATTCGCGTTGCTGCGGAAGTCGTATATTGCCTGTATCGTATGGTACTCCAGGAAAACAAGATCCTGTTTCCCTGCAACCGCAGGCTGGAGGAATATGTAATGAAAGCTCCGGAAAAACCGGAACATCTTGTGGAGGACTGCCGGATGTTTTGTGAAACTATGGAGGAACAATATATCGAGCGGGCGATTACTTCATGGAAAGAATGGACAAAGTATGATTATCAGACGGCGGAACCGGCTGCAGAATCCAGGTATTGCGAAGATTATGAACAATGGTGGAGAGTACCCCGCCCGCTGGTGAACGAGTGGTAAACAGATAGTGTGAAAGAGAAAGAAGGAATTGAAATTGAAAATTGCAGCATATAATTATCGCGATTTTGATGAGGCAAAGTATTTTGATAAATTTGGAGAAGAATACGGTGCGGAGATTGTGGTCTGCAGAGAAGCGCCCAATGCGGAAAATGCATATCTGGCAAGAGGATGTGCAGGTGTCAGTGTCATTACCACGGAAATATCAGAGGAGCTGATCCGGATCTGGACGGAGTTGGGAGTAAGACATATCTCTACACGTACCATTGGTTATGATCATATCAATCTGGAGGCTGCCCGCAAATATGGAATGACGGTAAGTAATGTTACATACTCTACAGGAAGTGTGGCTGATTACACGGTCATGATGATTCTCATGGCACTTCGGAGAATGAAAATGATTTTGCGCCGTGCGGATGGACAGGATTATTCTCTGAAAGGAAGTATTGGACGGGAAATCGGAAACCTGACGATCGGAGTTGTAGGAACAGGTAAAATCGGAGAGCATGTGATCCGCAATTTGAATGGTTTTGGCTGCAAAATTCTGGCGAGTGATCCTTTTGAAAAAGAAAGTGTTCGTAAATACGCGACATACGTGACAAAAGAGGAACTGTTTCGGCAGTCGGATGTTATTACCTTTCATACGCCTGCCTTGCCGGAGACGTACCATATGGTGAATAAAGAGACGCTAAAGGAGATGAAAGACGGAGTTGTACTGATTAATGCAGCAAGGGGAAGTATTATTGATACCGATGTGCTGATCGAAGCACTGGAAAGCCAAAAAGTGGGAGCAGCAGCCCTGGATGTAGTGGAAAATGAACTTGGCATTTTTTATGGAGATTACAAATATCAGGTGATTGGACACCGACAGATGTCCATTTTAAAAGATATGCCAAATGTTCTTTTTTCACCGCATATGGCTTTCTATACAGAACAGGCAGTCAGTGACATGGTGGAACATTCGATCGCCAGTATCGTGACAGAGGGAAAAGGCGGTGTGAGTAAAACGAGAGTTATCTAAATCGGACTCTTTAGCAAGAGAATCTGATTCGGATGTTATCCTGCATAATGCGGCGGTACGAAATTCATAGGTATAAAGCAGACTTGCAAATTTCGTACCGGCATTTTTGGGCTGTTCCGCAGAAGCTTATTTGAATTTGGCTGATTTGTATGTCAGTTGAACAGAAACAAGAGCCTGAAAAAGAGAACCTGAAAAAGATGCCGGAATTTAAAAAAAACAGTTGACTTTTTATAACAGGTGTGATAATCTAACAAAGCTGTCAGAAAGACACCGGTAACGAAGAACTGAGAACATCTCTGGGAGGTTACAGTTCAGCCAGGTAGCAAATGAAGAGAAACCAAAACAGGCCAGTCAGGAAAAAACTGGCCTCCCTTCATGTAGCTCCACAATACTCTGGAAGATTTTTTTGCCTCTTCGTTTCACGGTCTCTATGAAACTCATGAT
>JALEOU010000094.1 GCA_022766945.1 Fusicatenibacter sp.
TAAGCTGCTGGATGAGGCACAGGCTGGTGATAACATCGGTGCTCTGCTTCGTGGTGTTCAGAGAACTGAGATCGAAAGAGGACAGGTTCTGGCTAAACCGGGTACTGTTCACTGCCATACCAAATTTACCGCTCAGGTATAGGTTCTGACAAAAGACGAGGGTGGCCGTCATACTCCTTTCTTCAACAACTATCGTCCGCAGTTCTACTTCCGTACAACTGACGTTACAGGTGTTATCACTCTGCCGGAAGGCACTGAGATGTGCATGCCTGGTGATAACGTAGAGATGACCATTGAGCTGATTCACCCGATCGCTATGGATCAGGGTCTTACATTCGCTATTCGTGAAGGCGGACGTACCGTTGGATCAGGTCGTGTTGCTTCTCTGATTGACTAATTGTCGGATACGAACAGGTATAGTAATTAAATTATTTGATCAGACAATGATTGGCCCTGCAGCCCCTAAAAGGTTGTGGGGTCAATTTTTATAATTTTTTTAGAAGCCCAGGGGCTATAAAATAATTATGAAATGGGTTGTCCAACAAATGAGTGTGATGTTGACTTTTCAGGTGTCTGGCTGTAGACTAAATTCAGAAATGACGCCTGTAAGTTTGGCAAAGAAAGGGGAAGAAAGGGATGGACTATTCTTATCAAAAGCTGACGTATCATAAACGGGGAATCACACAGAATATCCTGATTAAAATTGTGGGAAATGATTACCGGATGGTGCGGGAAAAAAGTAATGAATATGTTTCGAGAACAATGTCATTGAAAAATGCGGAGGAGGTCAGCCAGACAGATTCCTGCCCGATTGTCGGGAGAGCGGAATTGCGTCCTGTACTGGTTGCTTTGCAGGAGCACCTTCCGGGGCTGCGGGCGCGTCAGACGCAGATCGGCACTGCACTTTCAATAAGAGAATCTGATCAGATTACCGGGGAGGACGCAGATTTTTTGATCGCCTGCGGATCGATCGCCTATACTGCTGCATCCTATACGGAAGAAACCGGTAAGCTTTTGCTGTCCCGCGGAATTCTGCCGCTTCTTGTGAAGGAGCCGCTTCCGGAAGGCACATTTCTGTTTCTGGAAGGAATCCGTTCTTCGATAGAGAACGGGGAAAAGGATTTGAAAGCCTATACGGTAAAGGAGAAACTGGAACCTGTTGATGTGAGTATTTTGCTGGATAAAGAGGAAGATCTCCGGGCTATATTATTTTAGACAGATACCTCTGCCCAAAACGCAACGGTACGAAATTCGCTTGGCTAAATAAAATTCAGCTCATTAAGGATCAGCTTTTCTCATAGCGCAGCAGGAAATCGAACGGTATCGTAATTTGCTGATAGAATTTAGAATTAACGAGACAAAATGAGTATACTCTTACACAAATCAATGCCCTCCGAAGAAACCAACTCTTTCGGAGGGTGTTTTTCTAAACTTCCTTATCTGGTGTTGCCAATTGCCAGTTTCCGTCTTTTTGCGATTTGGTTATTTTTGGCTGTGTGCCGCTGTTACAATATCACCCACTCCGTTTAGTACCATGCTGGGGCGGTAGGCATAGGTTTTGAGCGTTTCCATTGTAGAAACACCGGAAAGTACCAGTACCGTGGACATACCGCTTTCCATTCCGGAGATCACATCGGTATCCATTCGATCTCCTACCATAACCGCATCGCCTGAGTGACAATTGAGGAGCCGCAGGCCGGTGCGCATCATCAGCGGGTTCGGTTTGCCGCAGAAATAAGCCTGGGTTCCGGTGGCCATTTCAATAGGGGCAATCAATGCGCGGCAGGCGGGAGCAATACCGTTCTCTATGGGACCGGACACATCGGAATTTGCGCCGATCAGTTTTGCTCCGGACAGGACCAGATTGGTTGCCCGGGTTAGTGTATCGAGAGAATAAGAGCGTCCCTCCCCGACCACTACATAGTCCGGATTCACATCGTTCATGGTAATACCCGCATCATAGAGTGCATTGAGAAGACCGGCTTCTCCAATGGCAAATACCGAACAGCCCGGAGCCTGTTCCTTTAAGAAGGCAGCTGTAGCCAGAGCGCTGGTATAAAAATGCTCTTCCGGGACATCCAGCCCCATACGTGCCAGCTTTTGATTCAGTTCTTTTGGTGTGTATCCACTGTTATTCGTTAAAAACAGATACTCCTTCTTTTCGTCATGGAGCCATTGGATAAACTCTGCGACGCCAGGAAGCACATGATTGCCGTGATAGATCACACCGTCCATATCGCAGATAAATCCGGTTTTTTCATTAAAATTGATGATATTCTGATTATCCATTATCATTACCTTCTGTCATGTCTCGTGAAATTTTCGCCCAGCATTATTTTAGCAGTGTATTCCATAACAGTCTACCAAAAGTATGTATGATTTATGTAAAATGAAAGTAATTGTGCAGCTGTTCATGGAAAGTTTATGAGTTCAGGGACTCTAAACTTACGAGTTATGTGTTATGATAATTATGTAATAATCAGACGCCGGAATAAGCAGAAAAACCTCCGTCGATGGGAAGCACTACACCTGTGATAAAGCCGGCTGCTTCATCATTCAGGAGAAACAAAAGTCCGCCAGCCAGGTCTTCTGTTTTGCCGAAACGGCCCATGGGAGTGCCAGCCAGAATTTTTTCCGTGCGTTTGGTGGGAGTACCGTCTTCATTAAAAAGAAGACTTTGATTTTGCTTGCTGGCAAAGAAGCCGGGCGCAATCGCATTGACACGGATGTTGCATTTGGAGAAATGCACAGCCAGCCATTGGGTGAAATTGCTGACGGCAGCTTTGGCTCCGGAATAGGCAGGAATTTTGGTCAGGGGCAGAAAAGCATTCATGGAAGAGATATTGATGATATTGCCCGCACCGGTGCGAACCATATGCTTGGCGAAGGCCTGTGTGGGAATCAGGGTGCCGGTATAATTCAGGCTGAAGACAGCATTCACCCCATCGTTGTCCAGATCAAAGAAGGTTTTTATCTCTTCACGGTCCAGATCGCCGGCCTCGTAATATTCTTTGTCCGTCTGGGCACTTGGATTATTGCCGCCTGCTCCGTTAAGCAGAATATCACAGGGGCCCAGTTCCTCGAGAATCTGATCTGCAATGCGCTCCATATCTTCGCGGCTGAGCACATTGCCCTTGTAAGCTTTTGCGATGCCTCCCTCGGCGATGATTTCTTCTGCGTATTTGTTGATCGCAGCATCGCTGCGATTTACCAGGGCAACCTTTGCACCGGCTCTTGCCAGTACTTTTGCAAGGTAACTGCAAAGAACTCCGCCGGCGCCGGTCACAACAGCGACTTTGCCGGATAAATCAGTGTCAAGAACATTTTTGGTCATACGCTTTCACTCCATTTCTGTTTATTTTTTACGTTGCTTTATGCTGTTCAACTAATCGTTGAACAGGTACTTTATACTTATGTTACTTTAATTTGACAAAAAGCACAATGGAGAAAAGTTAGCAATAACAGGACAATCTTAAGGTTTGGGAGGAAAAATATTGAAAAGAAAGAAAATACTCTGGAGAGGGATGTCTCTGAAAAGAAAAGTTATAATCTGGTTTTTGGTTATCCTTGCGGTGATGACAGTGATGCTGATAGGTTTTGCAGTGATCAGCCGGACGGTGGTTACAGAGTTTGACCTTCTGCTTCGGAACAATGCTGCCTGTTATGAAGTGCAGGAAGCAATAGAAGCTGAGAAAAAGGCTTTTGATGAGTTTATTCGTGAGGCATCCAGGGAGAATCGGAGTAACTATGAGAAGGCTTGTGCTGTCACACAGCAGAAGATTTTGGAGCTTCCCTTTGATTACAAAGAAATCGGAGAGGAGAGATATGCACGGACATGGAATTTACTGCAGGGCTACGAAGGATATCGGGAATTGCGGGATGCGGTAATTCAGACAGAGCCGGAAAAAGAGGGCTATGCAGAGGAAGTTTATTGCGTGAGAGACATGCAGGAGAACTTGTCTGTTTATGCGCTTCGTCTGGTAGAGGCAACCCTGGAGCAAAACAGTCGTTCCTATGAAGAGAAGGCAAAAGCGGTGGAGTATTTGCCCTGGATATCGCTGGGCCTTCTGATCGTTTCTACTCTGCTGGTTTTGTATATAATGAGTCTTCTTGGCGACACTGTGATCAAACCGCTGCTGTATATGGCACAGGAGTCCCGTAAAATTGCGAAACATGATTTTTCCGGTGAAGATCTGAAAGTGGAAACCACCGATGAAATCGGGGAACTGACCCAGGCATTTAACGGGATGAAGCATGCCATGAGTGAGCATATTGCCACACTGGAGGCTCTGCACCGGGAAGAGATGGAGAAGCTGGAGCTGGAAAAAAATCTGGATCACACGCGGCTGGAAATGCTGAAAAGCCAGGTCAATCCCCACTTTTTGTTTAATACACTGAACATGATTTCCTGCATGGCGAAACTGGAGGATGCCGGAACCACGAGTCATATGATCATCAGTCTCAGCAATCTTTTTCGGTATAATCTGCGAACGAAGGAACAGGAAGTGTATCTGGAGCAGGAGCTGGGAACATTGGATGATTATATCTACATTCAGCAGATGCGGTTTGACGGCAGGATTCAGTATCAGAAAAAGATCTGTGTGGATGCCGGTCGGGTAAAAATTCCGTCCTTTACGCTGCAGCCTATCACGGAAAATGCGTTTGTCCATGGTCTGAAAACGAAAGAGGAGGGAGGACGCATCGTTCTTCGGGTATGGCAGAGAGAAAATGATATAGTGATTTCTGTCGCAGATAACGGAAAGGGAATGAGCCGGGAAGAACTCCTGGAGCTGGACAGAAAAATGCAGGAGAGCGAGAAGACGGGGAAAGGTATCGGTCTTGGAAATATTCAGCGGCGTATTTCCATGCTGTACCCGGACGGTAAATTTGCAGTATACAGTAAAGAAGGCCGTGGCACGGTCGTGCAGCTGACAATTCCGCAAAAAATGCAGGAAGAAGGAGAAAACTATGAAATATAAACTGTTGGTTGCAGAGGATGAAATGATCGAAAGAAAAGTGCTGATCAGGACTCTGAATAAAAATCTGGGAGAGATGTGTGAGATTTATGAAGCGAAAAACGGCAGAGAAGCACTGGAGATTGCCAGGAGAGAAATCCCGTGTATTGCGCTTCTGGATATTGAAATGCCGGGAATCAGCGGCCTTGAGGTAGCCAGAAGGATCCGTGAAAACAGACAGGAATGTGTGATTCTTTTTTTGACAGCTTATGATAATTTTGTCTACGCGCAGCAGGCTATCTCTATTCGGGCACTGGATTACATTCTAAAGCCTTACGATGAGAATGAACTGATTTTTTCAGTGGAGGAAGCGATGCGTGTGTATGATCAGCTGACAAAGCACGACATGTTCCGGGAATACCATTATCGTGTGAAAGAAACAAACTGGAAGCACGAGGAAAAAGGGGATGAGCGGCTGTCCTATGTGAGGGAAAAAATCAGTGCATATCTGGAAGAAAATTACAGCAGAGAGTTGTCCATGCAGGAGGTTGCCCGGGCGATGAATTATTCCGATGCCTATTTTTGTAAACTTTTCAAGGAGTGCTTTCAGATCAATTTTTCAGCATATCTGAATGAATACCGTGTGGAAAAAGCCAAAAAACTGCTGCTGCAGTCCAATACCGGAATCCGGGAGATCAGTGAAGCATGCGGCTATAGTGATTCCAACTATTTTACCAGAGTGTTTAAGCGGATTACCGGAATGACGCCATCAGAATATCGGCTTGATCAGGCTGAAAAACGTGAAAAATAAGATAACAAAATAGTCCTCTGAATCGCAAAATAATCCGGTTTCGTGGAAGATTGCTGTTTGTTATAATAAACATAGATTCTTCAGAGAATTGTTTGAAATCAGGTAAATTTGTACAGAATAACCAGAAGGACACCTGCATTTATCAACGTTTTGATGTGAATTCAAGCATGAGGTGTGCTGCATTGGGAATGAAATTTTTTCTGTATTATTTACCGGACACTCAGTAATTGAAAACGAAGGGGGAAAGAATAACCTTATGAAAAGAGCAAAATGGATCGCTCTGATTTGTGTTGTCATGTTGTCTGTTGGCACGCTTTCCGGCTGCGGAAGCGCGGAGGACGACAGGCGTGTGATCCGTATCGGACACAATCAGTCCACCTCACATCCTACCCATATCGGTCTGACTGCTTTCGCTGATTATATCAACGAAAATCTGGGTGACAAGTATAAGGTGGAAGTTTATCCCAGTGAGCTTCTGGGGTCTCAGACAGAAATGGTGCAGCTGACCCAGACAGGTGCCATTGATTTTGTGGTGGCATCGAACGCGATCATGGAGACGTTTAGCTCCAATTATCAGATCTTTAATCTTCCGTATCTGTTTGCAAGTTCAGAAGCATATCATGCAGCTATGGATGATCCGAACGTGACAGATTCTATTTTTCTGACGACGGAGCAGGCGGGATTTATTGCGGTCACCTGGCTGGATGCGGGTTCCCGCAGCTTCTATACGGTCAATAAACCCATCAACTCACCTTCTGATCTCAAAGGCCTGAAGATTCGTGTGCAGCAGTCCCCCACCAATGTGGAAATGATGCGCTTGCTGGGAGGCACGGCTACTCCGATGGGATTTGGTGATGTGTACACAGCGCTACAGTCTCAGATTATTGACGGTGCAGAAAACAATGAGCTGGCGCTGACAGACAATGGTCATGGCGATGTGTGCAAATACTATTCCTACGACATGCATCAGATGGTGCCGGATATTGTTCTGGCAAATTATGATTTTCTTGAGAGCCTCGATGAGGATGAAAGGGCTGTTTTTGATGAGGGCTTTCAGATTATTAATACCGTACAGCGGGAAGCCTGGGAAGAGGCTGTAGAAGCAGCAAAGGATAAGGCGCAAAATGAGCAGGGTGTGGAATTCCTTTATCCTGATACGGCACCTTTCCAGGAGGCAGTAATGCCGCTCCATGAGTCCGTATTGTCGGAAAATCCGGAACTGCAGCCCATCTATGACCTGATCCAGGAGTACAATGCCATGTACCCCAGCGGTGAATAAGGAGGGCAGATATGAAAGAACTGAGAAATATTCTGAATAAGATTTTGAATGTATTTGCGGGTGTCAGCCTGTCTGTGATGGTCGTTCTGACGACCTATCAGGTGATTACCCGTTATCTGTTCAACAGCCCTTCCACCTGGTCGGAGGAGCTGGTAGGTTATCTGTTTTCCTGGAGTACGCTTTTTGGAGCTACTCTTGTTTCCGGAGAGCGCGGCCATATGAACATCCCGATCCTGGTTGACCGCTGCAGTCCTATGATGAAGAAAATACTGCTGATTTTCTCGGAAGTGATTGCGTTTCTGTTTTCAGCTGCCATTCTGGTGTTTGGCGGTGTCCAGGTTTCCAGCCTGGCGATGGGACAGCAGACCTCCTCACTTGGCGTTGCTGTCGGCGTGTTTTACTGGGTAATGCCTGTCTGCGGTGTACTGATTGCAATATACTCAATACTGAATATTATTGGTATTGTACGGGGCGAAATCGGACTGGAAACTTCCGATGAAGCCTCTGAGGCCATTGCAAAAGTCGAAGCAGAGGCTGCAGGAAAGGAGGTATAAGGATCGTTATGGCAATAAAAGCATTGTTAATCGTTCTGGTTGTAATGTTGGTACTGCTGTTTCTTGGAGTGCCGATCTCTTACGCCATTGGTATTTCTTCACTGTCGGCGATTCTTATGGTGATTGAGCCCGATGTTGCTGTGCTGACCGCTGCTCAGCGTACTTTTGTCGGCATGAGTAAATTCAGCCTGACCGCCATTCCGTTCTTTATCCTGGCGGGCAATATTATGAATCAGGGCGGTATCGCCAGGCGTCTGGTCAATTTCGTGATGGCGATTCTTGGTAAGCTGCCGGGTGCTCTTCTTGTCACAAATGTGGGTACGAATGCACTGTTCGGCGCAATTTCGGGGTCTGCATCTGCCGCTGCGGCAGCAGTTGGTTCCATGATCCGTGACGGGGCAGAGGAGCAGGGCTACGATCCGGCACTTACCGCTGCTACCAATGCAGCCAGTGCGCCCTCTGGTTTGCTGATTCCGCCGTCCAATGCGCTGATTACGTATTCGCTGGCATCGGGGGGAACTTCCGTTGCAGCTCTTTTCATGGCTGGCTATGTGCCTGGACTGATCTGGGCTTTGATGTGTGCGATTGTTGGTGTTATCCTGGCAAAAAAGAAAGGATACAAAGGAACACCGGGGAAATTTAACTGGAAAAATCTGGGTATTGCCACGCTTCAGGCACTGCCTTCTCTGTCCTTGATTATTGTAGTAATCGGAGGAATTGTGGGCGGTATTTTCTCAGCTACAGAAGGGTCTGCCATCGCAGTGGTATATTCTCTGATTCTGGCAATCTGTTACAAGAGCATTAACCTGAAATCCTTGTGGAAGATTATTGTTGACTCCGCAAAGATGTCTGGTATGGTGGTATTTCTGATCGGAGTTTCCAATATCCTGGGATGGGTGATGGCCTTCCTTCAGATTCCGGATGCGGTAGCTTCCCTGCTGCTGGGCCTGACGGATAATAAATATATTATATTACTGATTATGAACCTGATTCTTCTGGTAGCCGGAACTTTTATGGATGTTACTCCGGCGATCCTGATTTTCACTCCACTGTTTCTTCCGATTTGTAAGAGCTTTGGAATGGATCCGATTCAGTTCGGACTGATTCTGGTTTACAATCTCTGCATCGGAAATATTACGCCTCCAGTGGGCAATACCCTGTTTGTGGGTATTAAGATCGGACGGACTACCCTGTCTAAAGTGATGCCTTATATGCTGATGTACTATGCGGCAATCATTCTTGGTCTGCTGCTGGTTACCTATATACCTTCTGTCTCCATGATCCTGCCCCGCCTGGCAGGTGTGGTATAGAGAGAGAATCAAAACGACGAGTTACCTCCTTAAGACTTTCGGCTGGCAGATCGTGGCTTCATAGTTCTATCAGAATGTCTTTCTCATAGCGGCAATATTTCTAGTGAATATTGCCGCTTCTCCTGTTTTGGGAGATAGGATTGAACAAGTGCTTAAAAAAGGGTATACTATGGAGGATGGAGAAAGAGGCGCATAACATGAGAAAAGCTGTTTTTTTGCTGCTTGGCAGCGTGATTGCCCTGTGCCTGAGCGGCTGTGGGTTAAAAGAGGAGGCAGTTGTCCCGGAATTTGTACTGACCTATGCGGATAATCAGCCGGAGGACTATCCGACTGTCCTGGGCGCCCAAAGATTTGCGGAACTGGTTAAGGAGCAGACCGGAGGCAAAGTTGTGATTCAGATCAAATGCGGAGGCGAATACGGCACGGAGGAGGAAGTGCTCAGTCAGATGGAATTTGGAGGAATCGATTTTTCGCGAATTTCACTGGCATCGATTTCCGATGAACTGCCGAAGCTTAATGTATTGCAGCTGCCTTATCTCTACGAGGATTCAGAACATATGTGGAGGATTCTGGACGGGGAGATTGGAGACGAGTTTTTGCGGTTGTTTAAGGAAAAAGATCTGATTGGTCTGAGCTGGTACGATGCAGGCGCCAGATCATTCTATTCCGATACTGTGCCGATCAGAACCCCGGAGGATCTGAAAGGGCTGACAGTGCGGGTTCAGAACTCCCGGATGGTGATGGATATGGTGACACTGCTTGGAGCTACGCCGGTAACCTTTGCCTACAGCGATGTCTCTTATGCGTTTGAAACCGGGAAAATTGATGCGGCAGAAAATAACTGGCCTGCGTACCAGATGCTGGAACATTACAGAAGTGCAAAGTATTACACGGTTGATGAACACAGCCGCGTACCGGAAGTACAGCTGGCCAGCGGACAGACCTGGAGAAAATTGCCGGAAGAGTATCAGGAGATCATAGTACAATGCGCGAAAGAGTCCGCGTTCTATGAACGGGAAATCTGGGCCGATCAGGAGGCAGAGTCGCGTTCTGCTGCCATAGAGATGGGATGCCGGGAAATTAGATTGACTCCGGATGCTCAGGAGAAGTTCCGAAAGATCGTGCAGCCCCTTTATGAGGAATACTGCGGGGAGTATACAGAACTGGTGCGGCAAATCCAAGCTTTTTAGAAGCCCAGGGACTATTGATTTTTTTTTGGAAGCCCAGGGGCTGTAAAAGAGATATAAAGGGACTATAAAGATTCTGTAAAAACGCCATAAAAAGACTATAAAAAGAAAGCGAGAACAGAAAAATGCAGGCATATTTATTTGTACATTTTACAGGAGAAGAGAAGGACGGGGAACAGATTTATTTCTCGGTGAGCCGTGACGGACTGAACTGGAAGGATTTAAACGACGGTCAGCTGATTTTGCGTTCCCGGATCGGTACGAAGGGAGTCCGGGATCCCTATCCGGTACGACATCCAAGGACAGGGAAATTTTACCTGATTGCGACAGATCTTCGGATTGAGGCAGGATATGGATGGGATGCGGCACAGTATGAGGGCAGCCGTGATCTGATCGTATGGGAATCCTCGGATCTGGTACACTGGTCCGGAGAGCGTGCATGTACGGTGGGAATCGAAGGCGCAGGCTGTGTATGGGCGCCGGAAGCCATCTATGATGAGGAAAAGGAGGCATTTCTGGTGTTCTGGGCGTCTATGGTAAAAGTACCAAGGGATGCAGAACCAAAACAGAGAATTTATGCCGCTTA
The DNA here is from genome assembly GCA_022766945.1 of Fusicatenibacter sp. Lineage (GTDB taxonomy): Bacteria > Bacillota > Clostridia > Lachnospirales > Lachnospiraceae > Fusicatenibacter. Next base: position 10,683 of record JALEOU010000094.1, read on the forward strand.
TACAAATGACTTCCAAACCTATTCTGAGGCATTTCTTTATATTGAACGTGAACAGCATGTGATTGATACAACAATTATTCGCGCCAGAGGAGTGTATTACCGCATTTCCAAAGATGAGACAAATAAATGTCTGATTCTTGAGAAGAGTCCTTCTCTTACTGGAACCTTTACACAGATTCCTTCTGTGTTTCTGGAGCAGCTGGTGGGAGTGGAAGGGCCGGAATGCTATCCGATGCCTGACGGAACATCCTGGTGTCTGATCGCAGATCAGTTTGCATCAGGCAAGGGATACCTGCCGCTGATCACAGACGATTTGGAAAGCGGAGAATTCCGGGTTCCGAAAAGAGAGGAATATGACCTTGGTAAAACGAAAAAACGACACGGGGGAGTTCTTCTGATTTCGGAAGAAGAATACGAGCGTCTCGAAAAAGCTTTTTAAGTAACTTATGTATGCCGCTGTTTTGTGCCTGAAGAAAAAGGGTACAAAACAGCGGCATCTTTTTAGTTACTGTCCGAAAATTCGCGAAGCAGACACTGCATGGGGAGGGAAAGAGGCGCGTTTTTTCGGTAAATGATGCCGATATCCAGAGGCGGCGAATCGGCCAGCGGAACAGCAGTCACCTGTTCATGCTGGAACAACTGGAGATTCCCTTCGGGGAGCAGACTGATTCCTTCCTCAAAGGCTACGGCACTGATAATGGATTCTACGCGGGCTGTACGAAGAATCTGAGGATGGATATTGGCATTCTGGAACAGCTCTTCGCACAGACGATAGATCGAGGTATACGGATTCATCATCAGAAAACGCTCATGGGCAATTTCGGAAAGCGAAACAGCAGCTTTACCGGCAAGCGGGTGCGAGGAAGGAAGCAGCACAGACAGCCGGTCACTGGCAAGCGAAAGAAAGACATATTCCCGGGAGGACAGCGCTGCCAGGGAAGAACTATCCTGGGGGTTTGGGGAAGCGGATTCTCTGGACTTTAGCAGAAAACTCCGGCCGATGATCAGATCATAGCGCTCCCTGGAAAGCCCATCGATCAGATCGGGCTCCTCCACTTCCGAAATTGTAAGATTGATGGTCGGATATTTTTCCTGAAAGGCTTTCAGACGTCCTGTCAAATGATATTGTGTGAGAATCGGCAGGGTACCTATGCACAGTTTTTGCCCCAATTCTGTCTGATATTTCCGGATACGAAAAAGAGCCTGATGATAGGTTCTGGAAAGAATCAAAGCTTCCTCAAAAAACATCTCTCCTGCCGGGGTCAGTACGGCCTTGCGGTGACTGCGGTCAAACAAAACCAGATCCAGTTCCCGCTCCAGTTTCTGGATTTGTTTGGACAGACTTGACTGAGTTGTGTGGAGCGTTTCAGCAGCATCGAAGAAAGTGCTGCATCTGGCAGCGGCCAGAAAACAATCAATTTGTTCAAAATTCATGGGTATTCTCCTTTGTGAGTGGATTCTGTCCAACTGATTCCAATACAGAATCTATTATACCAGAAAAAGAATTGATTCGCTATAGGAAAGATACTATGATTGTTTGAGAGATAAAAACCAAAGGAGAACAGATATGAACAATCGTACAGATATTTTGGATCTGCGCACTGCACTTCGGGTACTTCGTAAAATGCCTGGGCAGCTTGTGGAGACGGACGTACCGGTGAATCCGTCCGCGGAGCTTTCTGGGGTGTATCGCTATGTGGGAGCCGGAGGAACGGTACAGCGCCCGACAAGAGTGGACGGACCGGCGATGATTTTTCATCGGATTGAAGGCTTTGAGGACGCAAAAGTGGCGATCGGCGTTGTCGGCAGCAGAGAACGGGTGGCTGCACTTTTTGGATGTAAAAAAGAGGAACTTGGCAGACTGCTTTGTGAATGTGCAGCTCGTCCCATTGACCCGGTGGTGACAGAAGAGGCGGCACCCTGTCAGGAGGTGATCCACCGTGCTTCGGATCCGGATTTTGATTTGTTCCGTCTGCTTCCGGCGCCGACCAATACGCCGGTGGATGCCGGCCCGTATCTGACACTTGGTATGTGCTATGCAACCCATCCGGATACGGGACTTTCCGATGTGACGATTCACAGAATGTGTATCCAGGGAAAGGATGAACTGTCCATCTTTTTGCAGCCGGGTTCCCGCCATATCGGAGCGATGGCAGAGAGAGCAACAGAGCTTGGAATCCCGCTTCCGATTTCGGTGAGCATCGGGGTGGATCCTGCGATCGAAGTGACTTCCTGTTTTGAGCCTCCAACAACTCCGCTTGGATTCAATGAACTGTCCATCGCCGGGGCTCTCCGGCAGCAGCCTGTGAAACTGACCAGGTGTGTTTCGATCAATGAGTGTGCCATTGCCAATGCGGAATATGTCATTGAAGGGGAAATTCAGCCGGGAGTGAAAGTGGTGGAAGATCAGAATTCCCATACCGGTTATGCAATGCCGGAATTTCCGGGGTATAACGGTGTCGCTTCGAGAGAATGCTGGCTGATCAAAGTGAAGGCGGTGACACACAGACTTCATCCGATCATGCAGACCTGCATCGGTCCGAGCGGAGAGCACGTGAATATGGCGGGAATCCCTACCGAGGCCAGCATTCTTGGTATGCTGGAAAAAGCACTTCCGGGAAAAGTGGCAAATGTATACGCACATCCCTCCGGAGGCGGAAAATACATGGCCATTCTTCAGTGCCGCAAACAGGTTCCGACGGATGAAGGAAAACAGAGACAGGCTGCACTGCTGGCATTTTCTGCTTTTCCGGAATTAAAGCATGTGATTCTGGTAGATGAGGATGTGGATCCGTTTGACAGTAATGATGTGCTGTGGGCAATGAATACCCGTTTCCAGGGCGATCGGGATGTCATTACGATTCCGGGCGTGCGGTGCCATCCGCTGGATCCCAGCGCATCACCGGAATATTCTCCGTCCATCTGGGATCGGGGAATTTCCTGCAAAACGATTTTTGACTGTACGGTTCCTTTTGCGATGAAGGATAAATTCATCAGGGCAAAATTTCTGGAAGTAGACCCGGCCCACTGGGTACCGGAAATGGGACAGAAAAAAGAAACAAATGACCGATGAACGAAAGCGCCATAGGGGAAAAGCGTCAGAGAAAAACGGAGGTGGAACAAAGTGGCAAGACGGATTGTGGTAGGATGCAGCGGAGCATCCGGTATGCCCATCGCACTGGAGGTCCTGCGCTGTCTTCGAAAGGCGGGGGAAGAAAGTGCGGACGAAAGGGAACAGATCGAGATTCATCTGATTTATACGCAAAGTGCGAGGATGACGCTCCTGGAGGAGACGGCAATCACAGAACAGGAATTTCGGGCGCTGGCGGATGTCGTCTATGAGAATGAGAATATCGGTGCGGCAACGGCGAGCGGAAGCTTCCAGACGGAAGGGATGATTATTGTTCCGTGCAGTATGAAGACAGCCGCCGGGATTTGCTGCGGATACAGCGAGAACCTTCTGCTTCGCACGGCGGATGTCATGCTAAAGGAGAGACGGAAACTGGTGCTGGTGACCAGAGAGTGTCCCTTTAGCACCATCCATCTGAGAAATCTATATGAGCTGAGTCAGATGGGCGCTGTGATTCTTCCACCGATGCTGACTTATTATAATCACCCTCATAGTGTGGAAGACTGTACCAGACATATCACCGGGAAAATACTGGATCAGTTCGGGATCATCTGTGATGGCTATCAAAGGTGGAACGGGATGGAAAGGGAAAAAATAAAGGAAGGATAACAGATGAAAAAACGCAGGAAATTCAGTGCAGCCTGGTCACCGGAGAGGGAAATCACCGCGGAGATTACGTGGCTGGAGGAAGGCGTTCACGTACTTTTAGTTGGCGGAAGGAGTCATGTCGGTGCCATTTCCTATGCACAAAACGGTCATGTGCAGGGTTATCAGGCAATGGGACATAAAGAGCAGACCATCAGTGATTCCTGGGCGAAAGGCCTCTCTGTATATTGGAGCTGCCCGGTCACCGTCTGCTGTGGAATTCACTATGATGAGATTTCAAAGGAAGAGATTCAGAGGATTGTAAATACCTGCGAAGAGCTTCTTCAAAGGATATGGACAGAGGAAACATACTGGGAAAGGAATGAAAAATAAAATGATTCAGTTTGATGAAAAACAGTATAAAACGGAAGTAAAAGTATTGAACGGACAGGAAATCCGATACCGCGCCTATTACGATATGGTCTATGTGGAACATCCCCTGGATCCGCATTATCAGAGAATGAACATTTTTGTACCGGAGGCGTATTACCTTGGGGAGAGCATCAACGGCTATACAGCCGAAACAGCTCCGATTTTTATGCCGAATCAAGTCGGAGGATATATGCCGGGGGATACCTGCGCACCGGATCTGGACCGATTGGATCCGACCAGACCCAATACGGTCTTTGCGGCACTTGCCCACGGTTATGTTGTCAGTGTACCGGCGATTCGCGGACGTTCCCTCAAAGATGCAGAGGGGAACAATATCGGAAAAGCACCGGCACTGATTGTTGATCTGAAAGCGGCGGTACGCTTTCTTCGGCTGATCGCGGAGAAGATCCCGGGAGATGTGGAGAAAATCATCACCAACGGAACAAGTGCGGGAGGAGCGCTGTCCTCACTTGCGGGTGCGACCGGAGACCACCCGGATTACCTGCCCTATCTGGAAAAGATCGGTGCGGCGGATACATCGGATCGGATATTTGCAGCATCCTGCTATTGTCCGATCACGAACCTGGAGCATGCGGACATGGCCTATGAGTGGCAGTTTGATGGTGTTTATGATTTTCACCGCATGCATATGAGTATGTCAGAGGGAAACCGACCGGTGTTTTCCCCCATTGATGGGCAGATGTCAGAGGAGGAGAGACGGGTATCCAAAGAGGAGGCAAAGCTGTTCCCGGCTTATGTCAATGGACTGGATCTGAAGGATGAAAATGGAACCTCTCTGACGCTGGATGAAAACGGCCAGGGTACTTTCCTGGAATATATCAAAAAACAGGTATTGATTTCTGCGGGACGTGCACTGGATGCGGGAGAAGATCTCTCAGATAAGACTTATCTGACCATAGAGCAGGGAAAGGCAGTCGGGATTGATTTTTCTGCCTATGTATCCGACATTACCAGAATGAAAAATGCCCCTGCTTTCGATGCTTTGGATCTTACCAGTCCGGAAAATGATGAATTCGGAAATGAAAAAACAGATCTGATGCATTTTACAGACTACAGCCAGACTAACAGTACGGTACCTTCCGCAATGGCTGATGCACAGATCATACGCATGCTGAATCCTATGAACTATATTGGAGATGATGCGGCAAAAAAAGCGGGATACTATCGGATTCGCCACGGAAGCTGCGACCGGGATACCTCTCTGGCGATTTCGGCGATGCTGAATCTGAAGCTTCTGGAACAGAGAGTCCGGGTGGATTATCATCTCCCCTGGGGACGTCCGCACAGCGGCGACTACGATCTTCCGGAACTATTCGCGTGGATCGATCGGATTTGCAAAGACTAAAATTTCAAAAGTATTAAGAAAGCCCATTGGCATAGCGCGAAAAAGGTGATACAATAAGTCTCATCAAATATACGAAAGAAAAGACCAGGCAAAATGAAGATAGAGGTGCAGACTTCAAGAGTAAGGCTGACGCGGTGACTGCGGGGATGGCAGAGTGTCAGTTCCAAAAGGGGAGTTTGCCGAAGGGGAGAGGAGTCATCCTGCCGTTTCCCCTGGGCTGCTGCAGAAGATGCAGCAGACTGTCACGGTTGTGGAGCGCTATCGGGCATAGAAACAGAGCAGACGTAATATTTTCCCATCTTGAGGAAAAGGATATACGGAAGCGATTGGGAGCCATGAGTGAATTTCCACATTCGGAATTTCATTCATGGCTCTTTTCGGGGGAAAGTGAGGTTACAAAGGATGAAAAACTGGAAAAGAAAATGGCCGGTCCTCTCTCTTTGCGTGATGCTGCTTTTGGTGCTGCTTCCGGTCAATGTGCTTGCGGCGGCGGAGGAAGAGGCAGCACAGCCTGCCATGTATGCAACCTTCTGGGCATTGGTGCCTCCGCTGGTGGCAATTGCCCTGGCGCTGATCACAAAGGAGGTATACAGTTCTCTGTTCATCGGAATTCTGGTGGGAGGACTGTTTTATTCGGGATTCTCCTTTGAGGGAACGATTCGCCATATCTTTGACGATGGAATTCTCTCTGTGCTGTCAGATACATATAATCTCGGCATTCTGGTATTTCTGGTGATCCTTGGAACGATGGTCTGCCTGATGAACCGCGCGGGCGGTTCCGCTGCTTTTGGCCGCTGGGCATCAAAGAAAATCAAGAGCCGCGTGGGAGCACAGCTTGCCACGATTATGCTGGGCGTTCTGATTTTTATTGATGATTACTTCAACTGTCTGACTGTTGGCAGTGTGATGCGCCCCGTGACAGACCGCCACAAAGTGTCCAGAGCGAAACTTGCTTATCTGATCGACGCGACGGCAGCTCCGGTGTGCATTATTGCCCCGATCTCTTCCTGGGCGGCAGCGGTGACCGGATTTGTGGAGGGAGAAGATGGATTTTCCATTTTTATCCGTGCCATTCCCTACAATTTTTATGCGCTGCTTACCATCGTCATGATGGTTGCACTGGTAGTTCTGAAAGTAGATTACGGCCCGATGGCGCTCCATGAGAAAAATGCGCTGAAGGGAGACCTCTTCTCTGCCGGAGATCGTGTGGCGGATGAGGGAGAAGAGAGAGTTTCAGGAACAAAAGGAACGGTGTTGGACCTTCTGATTCCGATCATCTCACTGATTGTCTGCTGTGTCATCGGAATGATTTACACCGGAGGATTTTTCTCCGGGACCGATTTTATCACAGCCTTCTCGGAGTGCGATGCTTCTGTTGGACTGGCACTCGGCAGCTTTTTTGGTCTTGTAATTACGATTGTGCTGTATCAGATCCGGAAAGTTATGAAGTTCGGGGACTGTATGGCATGTCTGCCGGAAGGGTTTAAAGCTATGGTTCCGGCGATTCTGATTCTGACGTTTGCCTGGACTTTAAAAGCAATGACCCAGAGTCTCGGTGCTGATGTCTTTGTCGCTGAGGCAGTAAAGCACAGTGCAAAAGGGTTCATGAACCTTCTTCCCGCCATCATTTTCCTGGTGGGCTGCGGCCTTGCATTTGCGACCGGAACTTCCTGGGGTACCTTTGGTATTCTGATTCCGATTGTGGTAAATGTCTTTGAAAATACGAATCCGGAGTTGATGATTATCTCCATTTCTGCCTGCATGGCAGGAGCAGTCTGCGGAGATCATTGCTCTCCGATTTCAGATACAACCATCATGTCTTCAGCGGGTGCGAGATGCAACCATGTGAACCATGTTACAACTCAGCTGCCTTATGCAGTCACGGCAGCGGTTGTTTCCTGCATCACCTATGTGGTAGCCGGATTTTCCCAGAACGTCTGGATTTCTCTTCCGTTTGGAATCATCCTGATGCTTGCAGTCATTCTGTTTGCCCGCTGGATCCAGAACGGTAAAGCAAAAGAAGCCTGAAGAAAAAACGAAAAAAGAAACCGCAGCGTCTCACAGCCTGGTCTGTGGGGCGCTGTTTTATGTTTGTACAGAAAACTTATTGTGTGAGACTTTACAGCAAAGGAGTAAAAGTGGTATAAGGATATCAGAGAAAACGCATGTACACAGAGGAAAGGACCGATACCGGATGATTACCAAGTCAGATATAAAAAACGAAACAAACAGCACAAGTTACAGCCATGGTATGAATATTTACGACGAACAGAAAGTGCATGAGCTGGAAGTAGAAGAGATGGAGGACGAGTATGGAGATCCCATACGGGAGATCCGTGCATTGGTGACAGGCAGCGGAAAAAACTGTTATCAAGTCTGTATTCATGTGGATGAAAATCTGTCGGAAATTGTGGATGATGAATGTGAATGTCCGGCTCACGAACAGTATTGGGGGCTGTGCAAACATTGTGTTGCAGCACTGCTGGCGTATATAGACTGGCGAAGGGATTCCAGAAGAAGGATGGAAGCGCAGGTTTCCCAAACAAAAGAAGAGAGCGCACTGGAAAAACTGCTTGCCGAAATGGGGGTGAAAAAGGGAAGTGGTTTTGGATCCGCACGGAGAAATCTGCCGCAGAAAAACAGGCAGGAGGAAATACCAAAGACCAGTCAGGGATTTACGGAATTGCTTTCCAGGTATGCGATGCGGGATAAAGCAGTCTATCTGCCGAAGGTTAAAGCCGGTCAGGTGCGTCTGGAAGCTTATGTAGAGATGTACGGGAGTACAATGAATGTGGAGTTCAAAATCGGAATCACAAGAATGTATGTGCTGAAGAGCATTTCCAAGATGGTAGCGGCTATTCGAAATATGGAGACGGTTTCCTACGGGACGCAGCTTTCCTTTCTTCACTGTGTGGATGCATTTTGTGAGGAGTCAAAGCCCATGGTATCCTTTCTGATGAGTACTATGGAGGAAAATAATCATTGTTATCGCAGTGCAGCCGGGTATTATGCCTCTTATCTGGATGATCGCCAGCTGGAACTGAATCTGTTGAATACGGATGAATTTTTTGAAGCACTGGGTGATCAGGAGTTCTATCTGCATACGTTCGATGACGACACGCTAAAATGGAGATGCGTCCGGCATATGCCGGATTTTGCCATTCAGATCAGAAAGAAAAATACAGCCGTCACGGTGAAAATGGAACGGAATCTTATGGTCACCTCCAAACGATATATCTATTTCTTTGAGCGGGGGATTGTTTACCAGGTGCCAAAGCAGGAGATGGAAGATATCAGTGATTTTCTGGAATATATGCTGCGCAGACCGGACGGTGTCTGCGTGATTGCATCGGAAGATTTACCGGCATTTTGCCAGGAGCTTCTGCCTCTTCTGGAAAAGCATTTTACGGTGGAAAAGGAAGATCTGGAGCTGACAGCCTATCTGCCGCCGGAAGTGAAATTTCAGGTCTATCTGGATGCGCCCCAGCAGGATATGATCAGCTGTGAACTGCTGGCGGTGTACGGGGATAAAAAATATAATGTATTTGCGGATGCGAATAATATCTGGCAGCTGGCAAAGGCCAGGGATGTAAAGAAAGAGATGGCGGCGAATCAGCTGGTCCGCTCCTACTTCGGTGCCTACGACAGCCGGAAAAAGCTGATGATCCTGCAGGGAGCGGATGGGATCTATGAACTGCTCACAAGAGGAATTGGGGATCTTCGCCGGCTGGGAGATGTGTTTGTCTCCGATCAGATGAAAGCAATCCGGATGCTGCCGTCTCCGAAAGTATCGGTCGGGGTATCGCTGTCCGGAGAACTGCTGGAGCTGAACCTGAAAACCGGAGGCTTCCCCATGGAGGAACTGGCGTCCATTCTCTCAAAGTATGACCGCAAAAAGAAGTATTTCCGGCTGAAAAGCGGCGAGTTTGTGGATATGGATGACGATGGAATTCGTGTGCTTACAGAGCTGCGGGAAGGGCTGCAGCTGACAGAGGCGCGCCTTCGCTCCGGTACCGTGTCGGTGCCGAAGTACCGTGCGATGTATCTGGATGCAAGACTCAAAGAAGGGCTTGGATTGCCGGTGTCAAAGAACAGGGATTTCAGGGCGTTGGTACGAAATATGAAAACCGTGGAGGACAATGACTTTGAGTTTCCCTCCGGCCTTTTTGCAGAGCTTCGCGAATATCAGAAAACGGGATTTTTGTGGATCAAAACGCTCTGTGCCAATGGCTTTGGCGGAATTCTCGCAGACGATATGGGTCTTGGAAAAACACTTCAGATGATCGCATTTCTTCTGTCGGAGATGGAAGAGGCAAAAGAAGGGGAACTGAAGCGCACGCTCATTATCGCACCGGCTTCCCTGGTCTATAACTGGCAGAGCGAATGCCGCCGCTTCGCACCTTCCCTTCAGGTCCAGACTGTGACCGGCACCCAGGAGCAGAGAAAGGAAATCATTGAAAATGCCGGAGCCAGGGATATTCTGATTACTTCCTATGATTTACTGCGGCGTGATATTGAGGTATATGGGGAGATACCCTTTTTCTGTGAGATCATTGACGAAGCGCAGTTTATTAAGAATCACACGACGCAGGGAGCCAGGGCAGTGAAAATGATTCAGGCAGGATTTCGCATGGCCCTTACCGGCACGCCTGTGGAAAATCAGCTCAGCGAGCTCTGGAGCATTTTTGACTATCTGATGAGCGGATTTTTGTACAGCTATCAGCGGTTCCGGGAGCAGTTTGAAACGCCGATTGTAAAAAACAGGGACGAAGAAACGCTTGCGAGACTTCAGAAAATGATTCAGCCCTTTATACTGCGGCGCCTGAAAAAGGATGTATTAAAGGATCTTCCGGACAAAATCGAGAAAAATACGTATGCCAGAATGGAAGGGGAGCAGGAAGAACTGTATGAGGCACATGTTCAGAGACTGCAATTACAGCTTTCGAAACAGACGGAAGAAGAATTTGCTGATTCCCGTTTTCAGATCCTTTCGGAATTGACGCGGCTGCGGCAGCTTTGCTGCGATCCGTCTCTGATTTACGAGAATTACAAAGGGAGATCTGCGAAACTGGATCTGTGTGTGGAACTGGTAAAAAATGCGGTGGAGAGCGGTCATAAAATCCTGCTGTTCTCGCAGTTTACTTCCATGCTGGAGATCCTTACCGCGCGCCTTACCAAAGAAAAGATCAGTTTTTTTGTCCTGAACGGAAGCACCTCCAAAGAGAGGCGTGCGCAGATGGTAGAGAAATTTAACCGGGATGATACCTGTGTTTTCTGTATTTCTCTGAAAGCCGGCGGAACAGGACTGAATCTGACCGGAGCGGATATCGTGATTCATTATGATCCCTGGTGGAATGTGGCGGTAGAAAATCAGGCGACAGACCGTGCACACAGAATCGGTCAGAAAAATGTGGTTACGGTGTATAAACTGATTGCCGAGGGTACGATCGAGGAGAAAATCATCCGTCTTCAGAACAGAAAGAAAGAGCTGGCAGACGAAGTACTATCCGGTGAACAAATCCAGAACGCATCTTTCAGCAGGGAAGAACTGCTGGAATTGCTGCAATAAAACGGTATACCGCCGACCGTAAAATTTGCATGACGAGGGAGATTATCACAGTGAATGCAATTGGGATTGATATTGGAACGACCAGCATCTGTGGCGTAGTGGTTGACAAAGAGGGAGGAATCGTACTGAAATCACAGACGATCCCCTCTAACGCTTTTCTGAAAACAGGAAATGACTGGGAAAAAATCCAGGATGTGGATAAGATCATTGCAACGGCAAAAAATCTGTGTGACCGGCTCTTGTCCGAATACGAGGCTGAGGTGATCGGAATTACAGGGCAGATGCATGGAATTGTCTACGTGGATAAAGGCGGGAGGGCAGTCAGTCCGCTCTATACCTGGCAGGATGGCCGCGGAAATCTTCCGTATCAGGGAAAAACCTATGCGGAGTATCTTGGAAGTTGTTCCGGCTACGGAAATGTTACGGATTTCTGCAACAGAGTAAAAGGGTTAAGGCCTGCAAGTGCCGTGGCCTACTGCACCATTGGAGATTATTTTGGCATGGTTTTGTGTGAAAACAAGGAACCTTTGATTCACTCAAGCAATGCGGCCGGTTTTGGACTTTATGATCTCACAGGAAAGAAGTTCTGCTGTGAGTTCCGGGGGGAGATAACCGATGAGATCCGGATCATTGGAAGCTACCGGGGAATTCCGGTAGCTGCTGCCATCGGCGATAATCAGGCAAGCGTGTTTTCCACTTTGAAGGATGAAAAGGATCTTCTCATTAATGTGGGCACGGGAAGTCAGATTTCGATTATCTCGGAAACCCCCGTTTCCGGTGCAAATATTGAGTCGAGACCTTATGTGGATGGCAAATATCTTGTGGTTGGAGCAGCACTTTGCGGCGGCAGAGCCTATTCCATGCTGAAGGAATTTTTCCAAAAAGTATATTCCTATGCAGGTGATTTGGATGTAGATGTCTATGAAATTATGGAGAGAATGCTTGCCCAAAGGCAGGAAACCCGCCTTTCTGTTGACACCCGGTTTGCCGGAACCAGGGAGAACCGGGAGATCAGAGGCTGCATTTGGGGCATCGGGACGGACAATTTTACGCCGGAAAATTTCTGTTTTGGTTTCCTGGAAGGAATTCTGGAGGAACTTTATGGGATGTATCGGGAAATGGGCAGGAAAAGATCAGGAATTGTCGGTTCCGGCAATGGGATCCGAAAAAACAGAGCAATGATCGAAATCGCTGAAAAAACTTTTGGAGGAAGATTAAAAGTACCATGCCATAACGAGGAGGCAGCAGTCGGAGCGGCACTTTTGGGACTGGTTGCCTGTGGGGAATGTAAAAGCGTTCAAGAGGCACAGGAATTTATCAGCTATGAGATGAATGACAGATAAAAAGCAGATAAAAACACCGGGAGACACGAAACGATGCTCCCGGTGAATTGCTTTTGGCCGTTATGTATGCAATGAAAGGCCCGGAATTGTTACAGTAAGTGAATTCCCATGGCATCCATGACTTCTCTGGTCTCCATCGGCCATACAGAACACTGTACTTCCCCGATATGTGCCTTGCGCAGGAAGAACATACAGATACGGGACTGACCGATTCCGCCGCCGATCGTCAGAGGAAGTTCTCCGCGCAGCACTGCTTTCTGGAACGGAAGAGCCGCACGGTCTTCACAGCCGCTGATTTTCAGCTGACTTGCCAGAGAACCGGAATCCACACGGATGCCCATAGAAGAAAGCTCCAGTGCGATATCGAGTACCGGATAGTAGACGATGATATCACCGTTCAGAGACCAGTCATCGTAATCCGGAGCTCTGCCGTCCTGACGCTGACCGGAAGCGAGCATGCCGCCGATCTGCATGATAAAGACGGCACCTTTTTCCTTCGTGATCTTGTATTCTCTCTCCTTTGGCGTCAGATCGGGATAAAGGTTTTCCAGCTCCTGAGAGGTAATAAAGCAGATTTCTCTCGGGAGAATCTCATCGATATAATCATATTGAATGGACATGTATTTTTCGGTGTTTTTCAGTGCACGGTAGATATCCTTCACCGTATCCTGAAGAAACTCAAGTGTGCGGTCAGAAGAAGAGATGATCTTCTCCCAGTCCCACTGATCCACGTAGATCGAATGGATATTGTCTGTCTCCTCATCGCGCCGAATGGCATTCATATCGGTGTAAATCCCCTCACCTTCGGTGAAACCGTATTTTTTCAGCGCGTACCGTTTCCACTTTGCCAGAGAATGAACGATTTCAGCGGTTTTGTGATCCGGATCCTTCAGTTCAAAGGATACGGGGCGCTCCACGCCGTTCAGATTGTCATTGAGCCCGGTTTCTGGCTGCACAAACAGCGGGGCGGTTACACGCAGAAGATGCAGACGATGCGTCAGCTCCTGCTGGAAAAAGTCTTTCACGGTCTTGATTGCTACCTGCGTGTCGTGCAGGCTCAGTGCAGAGCGGTAACCCTGCGGAATGATTATTTCTCCCATTTTTTAAAGATCCTCTTCGTTAAGATTTGAATGTGGTTCCCGATTCATCCGAATGCAGTCATTTGGTTAGGATGTATCCGGTCACAAACTAAGTGTACCATGTTTTGGAAGGAAAGCAAGAAGAAAGTGATAAAGATCGGTTCAAAAAATGCAAGATTTCTGTAAAAAAGCAACAGGAAAAATCACAGGAAGAATGATATACTATTCATAGTAACAATTCCCGGAAAAGCGATTCCGGGATTTTGGGCGTGAAAGGAGGAAACAAAAACATGGATGTTTTGGGAAGTTTTTCACTGGAAGGGAAAGTGGCGCTTGTCACGGGTGCTGCATATGGAATCGGTTTTGCAATCGCGGAGGCTTACGCCGCATGCGGTGCGAAGATCGCATTTAACTGCCGCAGCCAGGAGCATATGGATAAGGCAATGGAAGCCTATCGGGAGAAGGGAATCGATGCCCGGGGATTTATCTGCGACGTGACCAAAGAGGACGAGGTACAGCAGATGGTTGCCGAGATCGAAAAGACACTGGGAACGGTTGATATTCTGGTAAATAATGCGGGAATAATCAAGCGTATTCCGATGACAGAGATGAAAGCGGAGGAATTCCGGCAGGTAATTGATATCGACCTGAATGCACCGTTTCTGGTATCCAAAGCAGTAATTCCCGGAATGATTGCCAAAGGTCATGGAAAAATTATCAATATCTGTTCCATGATGAGTGAGCTGGGACGAGAGACGGTATCGGCCTATGCAGCAGCCAAGGGCGGCCTGAAGATGCTGACAAAGAACATTGCTTCTGAATATGGTGCCTACAATATCCAGTGCAACGGAATCGGGCCCGGCTATATTGCAACACCGCAGACGGCACCGCTTCGGGAAATCCAGCCGGACGGTTCCCACCATCCCTTTGATCAGTTCATTATCTCAAAGACACCGCAGGCACGCTGGGGCACCCCGGAGGATCTGATGGGACCGGCAGTTTTTCTGGCGTCCGATGCATCGAATTTCGTCAACGGTCACATTCTGTATGTGGATGGAGGAATCCTTGCATATATCGGAAAACAGCCCTGAGACTGTGAATGGTGAGACGGGCAGTGCGGTGAATTTATGGAATCTCATAGAAGAGAAAAAGGAGAAAAAAATGAAAATTGCTTTAATTAATGAAAACAGCCAGGCAGCGAAAAATGCAGTTATCGAGAAAGCACTGCGTAAAGTAGTGGAGCCGATGGGCCATACAGTATTTAACTATGGAATGTATGCCGCAGATGACGAAGCACAGCTGACCTACGTACAGAACGGAATTTTGGCGGCGGTACTGTTAAATTCCGGCGCAGCAGATTATGTCATCACCGGATGTGGCACCGGCGAAGGTGCAATGCTTGCACTGAATTCTTTCCCGGGTGTAATCTGTGGTCATGTGGAAGACGCGCTGGATGCTTATACATTTGCGCAGATTAATGATGGAAATGCGATTGCGATTCCTTTTGCAAAAGGCTTTGGATGGGGCGGTGATCTGAACCTGGAATATATCTTTGAGAAGCTTTACTGTGAGGAGAGCGGTCAGGGATATCCAAGAGAACGTGCCGTGCCGGAGCAGAGAAACAAGAGAATTCTGGATGAGGTGAAAAAAGTGACTTATGCAGATCTCTGTGAAATTCTGCCGCGCCTGGATCAGGAGCTGGTAAAAGGAGCTCTTGCAGGTGAGCATTTCAAGGAGTATTTCTTTGCCAACTGCAAGGATGAAAAGATTGCAGCCTGTGTCAGAGAAATCCTGAATATGGAATAATCTGGAACAACAAAAAGCCCCCTGCAGCATCGATTGGTATGCTGCGGGGGGATTTTTTGCTGGAACTGTTCAGCGGGGCCCGATTTTCATCAGCCAGCCGGGCTGTTTCAGATAGCGATTATAGATATACAGATAGGATAAGGTTGACACAATCGCGCTGATTCCGTCGGCGAGAGGCTCCGCATAAAAAGCACTGAAAGCACCAAACATGGAAGGCAGCAGGCAGACGGAAGCAAAATAAATGGATTTGCGAAAAAGTGACAGGAATAAAGCAAGTTTTGTCAATCCGAGAGCTGTCAGCGAATCCACAAAAACATACTGGAAGGACAGAGGAATAATCATCAGGGTAAAGATCCGGATGCCGCGGATTGCCATTTGAGCAAGATCCGGGTCTGAGGTGAAAATTTTCACAAAAGCGCCCGGAAGAATGCGGGAAATCAGGAACATCACAGAAGTAAAGGAAAGGCAGAGCAGCAATACGCAAAGGATAATCCTGCGGATTCGCTCCGGCTTATTGGCACCGTAATTATAGCTGATGATCGGCTGGCTGCCACCGGTAATGCCAAGCATGGGGGAAGTGATCAGCATCAGATAACTTTGCATAATGGTAGAACTGGTGATCAGTTTGTCACCGAGAGCGGGACCGCCGTAATGCTGCAGAGCGGTATTCATGGCAATCAGAATCAGACTGTCGCTGGCGAGAATCAGAAACGGTGAGAGACCGAGCAGGACAATTCGCTTCACGAGAAGCCAATCAGGTGCCATAAGATGCAGTCGGATGGGCATGGATCTGCCAAAGAGCACCGTAAGGACAAAAATACAGGAGGCCATCTGGGCGAGTACTGTCGCTGCGGCAGCGCCCCCGATCCCCATATGGAAAACAAAAATGAAAAGAGGATCCAGCAGAATGTTCAGAATTGCACCAATCAGTGTGGTAGCCATGCCGAGAATCGGAAAGCCCTGGGAGGAGATAAAATAGTTCATTCCCAATGACAAGAGAGCAAAAAACGTTCCGCAGGTATAAATCGTCAGATAAGTATTTGCATAGGGATAGGTGGCGTCGCTGGCACCGAACCAATTGAGCAGGTAACCTTTCAGGAACAAAAAGAGCACCGTGAGAACTGCTGAGAAAATCAGAAGCACAGAAAAACAGGTGCCAAGAATCTTTCTTGCCTGCTGCTTGTCATTCTGCCCCATCCGCATGGAAAAGAGAATGGAGCCTCCGATGCCGACCAGGGTGCCAAACGAGGACAGCAGAGAAATAATGGGTGAGCAGACTCCTGCTCCGGCCAGGGAAACGTCTCCGACCAGAGGGATATTTCCTATGTAAATGCGGTCTACAATACTGTAAAGTACATTGACAAACTGCGCGAACATGACAGGAATCGAGACGCGCAAAACCAGGGAAGGAATCGGATCCTTCCCGAAATCATTGTTCTGTTTTTGCTTCATCATAAGATGAAATCCCCCTCTTGCGACAATTGTAAAAAACAGGAAAAGCGCATCCGTGTTTTGACGCGTGATCGTTTCAGGAAGAAAGCTTGGCGTATTTCTTGGGCGAGATCCCTACAATTCTGGTAAAACTCTTAAAAAATGTACTGTAATCGGAAAAGCCGCATTGCTCACAGACTTCCTGAACGGACAGACCTTCACTGAGAAGCGCCTTGGCATTGGTGATACGCTTGGCGGTGATATATTTGTTGATGGTTGTCCCTGTGGTTGATTTGAAAATCCGGCACAGATAAGAAGAACTCAGAAAAAAATGGTCGGACAGTTCCTGCAGCGACAGCGGGTGACAAATATTCTGGTTGATATAAGAGAGAATCTCGTCCACCTGTCCATGGGAGGGATCGGCTGTTTTAGCGGACGATGTGACCCTGTCGGAAAGAAACAATCCGTTCAGATATACCATCAGTTCTGTAAAAATTGCCTGGTTCTGTAATTCCGCACCGAATCCCGATGTATCGGAGAGGCGATGTATGTAATAGAGGAATCGTTTTCGCTCCTCAGGATTCAGCGACAGCTTATGTCCGGTAAGTCTGGGACGAATGGAAAAACAGCTGTTGAGGTCCGTGCTTGGTGTGGAAAGTGCCAGAAGGTAATCCGGATGGATGGAGAGCACGATCCGTTCGTGAATCTCACTGTCAATCTGGGTCAGATGATGACTTTCATACTGATTGATAAAAAAGAGATCTCCGGGCGAAATGGTATAAAAACGATTGTCGATGAGAAACTGTCTTCCGCCGGAAATGGAGTAGTAAATCTCATAGCTGTCGTGAATATGCATTTTCATGGGTTTCTCATCATTATAAAGATGAGAAACAGCAAAAGTACGTGAAGCCAGGCAGGCATCAATCGCCTCCTGGCAGGAATTTAAAATTTCCATAATAAACCTCTGAAAAACTGACGTCAGGCTCATTTGTCGGGTAACTAATAATTTTATGCTGGCCAAACAGTAACAGGTCTTTTGGATTCATTATAGCGTATAATCGGCGGTAAAGCAAACAGAAACATTCAGGTTATTATGCTCCCTGACCCATGCAAAAAGAGCAGGATCTGTTTCGGTCAGATTCTGCTCTCAAATAGATTCTTTTTTTATGCGCGCCGCACTTTGAACTCCCACCATGGACGTTACTCCTACAGCCTACTCGGCCCAGGCACCCTCACGGCACACAGGAGATTCCGCTTAGTGCTGCTGCATTCCTGCCCTGACACGGTTCACGGAGTCCTGTTGCGTAAGACCCAGACGTCAACATCACT
>JALEOU010000112.1 GCA_022766945.1 Fusicatenibacter sp.
TAGATCTTGATCAGGTCGTTGACACCTGCTGCTTCCAGTTCAGACTTGTAAGCATCCCAGCTTGCATCATCGACACCATTGATTACCCAGGTATTGATGTAACGGTCTACGATATCGGAGATCGGCGGCTGGATCTGTGCCAGTCTCTTCAGCTCATCAGTAGTCATAAGTACACGCGGAATGGTGTCATACTCATTCAGGATGTCCTCTTTACCATTGATCTTCTGCCACTCAAGGAGGGTTACAGCGTCATAGGTATATCCGCAGTATTTCTCATAGTACTCGTTTTTAACGATCATGGAGCCACGGCAGGTTGTGGTGTTCACACGTGCAGCACCAAAACTTGTCCACTCCGGATTGTTTGCTACGTAGTTGCCGTTCTCATCGAGCGGTGTACGAAGGATGCCGTTCTCATCTGCTACATAGTTATATCCTTCAGCTCCCCAGTTGGATGTGATGGAGATGACCGGATCACCTACGATGTAGTCAACGAATCTTGCGATGACATGCGGGAATTTACAGGTTGTTGTGATCGCAGTGTTGGAAGAATCCTGCAGCTCGGAGTAGTTGCATGCAAAACCGGTCATACCAGCTTCGCCCTGCAGTCTCGGAACAGCTACATACTGATCATGTACGGAAAGGTCAGTGATCTCCTGATCGCCCCATACACCGAAGGAACCGATTCTTGCAACGTTTTCTTTGATCAGAGAGCTCTGGAATGCAGCACTCGCATCTGCCTCGAAGGATCCGTTCCAGATCAGGCCTTCATCATACAGCATGTTGAAGAACTCTGCAGTTTTCTTGAATGCTTCGTCCATAGCGGTAAAGGTTACTTTGCCGTCGATCAGTCTTAAGTGGTCTGCGTATTCGTTACCGCCGCAGTAAGAGTCAGCACATCCGAATGCGCCTGTGAAGCGGTAGAACAGGTTATAGGAACCAAAGGTATCGGTTGCACCAAACCAGGTAGCCATCGGGATCTCATCATCCACGCCGTTTCCGTTCAGGTCGCCGCCGTCGCGGAATGCTTTCAGGCAATCTACCCACTCATCAACTGTGGTAGGAACTTCCAGTCCCAGCTCATCCAGCCAGGTCTTGTTGATTACGAATGGTCCAGGTGTCAGAACCAGACCGTACATTTCCTCTACATACGGGAAACCGTAGGTATGTCCGTCCGGAGCGGTGATCTCCATGCGGTACTGCTCATTCTCATCCAGGAATTCTTTCAGGTTCGGCATGTAGTCTTCGATCAGCGTCTCGGTCGGAAGGAATACATCCTGATCAGAATACTGTACAACCGTGTTGCCGGATTTTCCATCGCCGAAGTTCCAGAATGCATCCGGAAGATCATCACCGCTGGAAAGCATCAGGTTGATCTTCTCTGTTGCGCTCTCCTGCGGAATCGGCTGCCAGTCAAACTCAACGCCGGTATCCTCAAACCATTTCTTACACATATCCAGGTCTTCTACCGGAACGGTACGGTCTGCGCTGTTTACGATCAGCATGGAAATTTTGCCGTATTTCTCTTCAAACTTCTCAGGATCTTTGATAATTGGAAGTGTTCCGTCCAGAGCGATCAGTCCTGCGTCGACTGCTTCCTGCTCTTCGGGTGTCAGTTCGGTAGCTCCCTGAGTAGATCCTTCGTCAGAGCTTCCGCCGCCGCAGCCGGCAAGCATTCCGACTGCCATGGTACTAACCAGTAATAATGAAACAATTTTTCTCTTCACGAGCATATCCTCCTTTTACTCTATATCGCAGGCGCTCCCTTAAGGCGCCGTACGTTTCTCCATTTTTGATCAGCCCTTGACTGCACCGATGGTAACACCTTTTGCAAAGTATTTCTGCAGGAAAGGATATACGCACAGCAACGGGAATGCTGATACAACGACTACGCAGTATTTTAACTGCTCGGCAAGTTTCTGTTTTGTTACCATCTCAGAAGCACTGCTGCCCATCTGGTTGGCCTGATTCATAAGTACCAGGTTTCGAAGGACAACCTGCAGAGGCATCTTGTCATCATCCTGCAGGAACATCAGCGCATTGAAGAACTGGTTCCACATCGCGGTTGCATAAAACAGCGTCATAACTGCGATGATGGTTGTGGACAGCGGGATGGCGATTTTGAAGAAGAATCCGAAATCGGAACATCCGTCGATCTTTGCCGCTTCCAGAAGTTCATCCGGCAGACCGCTCTCAAAGAAGGAACGGCACACAATCAGGTTGTATGCGGAAACCGCAACCGGAAGAACCATTGCCCAGGTCGTATTGTAGATACCCAGGGTCTTGATGGTTAAGTACAGCGGAACAATACCGCCGCTGAAGAACATCGTAAAGGTGAACAGAAACATGATCGGTTTTCTTCCGACCAGGTCTTTTCTGGACAGTGCGTAACCTGCGGGGATTGTACAGAACAGGGAAATAAGAGTTCCCACTACCGTGTACTTAATTGTATTGGCATAGCCTGTCCATAAGGGGCCGTATTTCAGTGTGGTAACATAACCGTTGATATACCAGCTCTCCGGATACAGAAGAAGCTTTCCGGAGTTTACAATAACCGGGTCCGTCACGGAAGCAAGCAGCACGTAGTACAGCGGATACACAATTACGATACAGACAAGAGCCATGATAATAAAGTTGACTACATTGAAGATCTTGTCGCCCGTACTCAGCTTGACCGTTGATTTGGGCTGCGGAATTTTGTCTTTCTTTGCCATTTTTTTCACCTCCGGCTCTGTTTAGAAAATACTGATATCGCTGGTCTTCTTTGCGATGAAGTTTGTGAGTACCAGAATGATAAAGTTAACAACGGAGTTAAACAGACCTACTGCAGTAGCGAAACTGTACTGAGCACTCTGAAGACCTACCTTGTACACGTAGGTGGAGATTAGCTCGCTGACTGTGGTGTTGCTTCCGTTCTGCATCAGGTATGCTTTCTCATATCCTACATTCATGATATTTCCGACCTGAAGGATCAGCATCAGGATGACGGTCGGCATGATCAGCGGAACATCGATGTAGAGGATCTTCTGGAAGCGGGTAGCGCCGTCCATGGTAGCTGCCTCGTAGTACTCCGGGCTGATGGCGGTCAGGGCTGCGATGTAGATGATCGCGTTAAATCCCATGGTCTGCCAGATATTTGTTCCGATGAACAGCGGACGGAAATACTGCGGAAGACTGGTGAACATGACTTCTTTTCCGCCGGCGGAAGTAATCACGTGGTTTACCAGGCCGTTTGCAGAAAACAGTACGGTGATCAGAGATACAACAACTACGTTTGACATGAAGTACGGTGCGTAGGAGATTGTCTGGATCACGCGTCTCGGTCCGTTCTTCTGGATCTGATTCAGAAGCAGTGCGAAGATAACCGGGATCGGGAATCCGAAGAGCAGGGTCTCCAGAGAAATGACCACCGTATTCTTAATAGCGTTGACTGCGATACTGGTGCTGAAGAACGTCTGGAAGTGTTCCAGCAGCGGGGATGCCCAGGGGCTTCCAAGAATACCCAGGCGGCCTTTGAAGTCTTTGAACGCAATCAGCAAACCGTACATCGGATAGTAGGCGAATACGATCAGCCAGATCAGTGCCGGAATCAGCAGCACATACAGCTGCCAGCACTGCAGTGCAGGTTTGATGCGTTCCAGGAAAGATACTTTGTTGGCAGGTTTTTTTGCAACCTCTCCTTTTTTCATTACTCATCCTCCTTCTTGCTCTGCCCGGAAGTGACTTGTCTTGTGATTTTGCTCACTTGTACGTCTCACTTAACAGGCATTTTGTCTCATCGGCACCACACGGTAAATTTCCACGTTTGTTCCATTTTGGTTATTTTGCCATGTGGAAACCGTTCCATGTCTGTAATATACCCCTCGCATATACAAAAGTCAACCATTTTGTGCGCAAAAAATGAAATTAGTATAAATTCTATAAAATTTTATCCGGCGTTTTGTGCACTAATCACATCGTTTTTTCGTTTTTTCCTGTGTATTCTGCCCCTTTCCACTCCATATGGGCTGTCTTTCGTGTTCCACATTCTGTGGAACTTCCGATTTCGCCTTTTTTGTTCCACCTCTGTTTCACGCCGTTTCCCGGCGTTTTTCACATTTTTGTCACCTTTTTTTCATTTTTGTTCCATATTTTCCTTTACGTTTTCTTAATCTGTTCCATGTTGTGAAACATTCTCTGTTTCCTGTTTTGTTCCACACCACAAAAAAGGCCTGCCGGACCTTTTTATCTATATGATATCCACGATAAAAGAAGGACGAAACCGTTTCACACGGTTCCGCCCTTCTGAAAGGACACATCTATGATTTGTTCCATCGGAACTCTTCTGGTTCCGTCCATCTGTTTCACCACCGCATTCACACAGGCACGCGCAATCTCGGGAACATTCTGCCGGATAGAAGTCAGGACCGGATACAGCACTCTGCCAAACGGAAGTCCGTCACAGCTGATGATATGCAGCTGATTCGGCACCCGGATCCCCGACTGATGAGCCAGACGCAGACAGGTGGCTGCTGTAATATCGCTGGCAAAGATGCCGTCCACCTCCCGCAGATAATTCGCGTTCACTTCCGCTATACGGATGTCATCATCATACCCCATCTGATTCTTGCCGGTATAGATGTTGATCACTTCTACCCCATGCTCGCGCAGAATCTGTTCCAGCGTATGGTAGCGTTCCATAAAGCTCATATCCGAACTGATCTCCGGCGTAAACTGCAGCACTCTTTTGCATCCGGCATTCAAAAGCGCCTGTGCTGCCAGTTCTCCTCCTCTTTTGTGATCTGAATGGATATTGGGAACCATGCGGCCCCAGTTCCTGTCAAACGTGACGATCGGACGATGAATCGTCGAAACATCCATGTCTGTCATCAGATCCACTCCGGCGATCAGTCCGTCCATGACGTTTCTCTGAAGCATCTCCAGGAATTCCTCCTCACGGCTCTGCTTGCGGTCCACATCACAGATCATACATTTATATCCATGCTTGTACAGCTCCATCTCGATCGCCTTCGTCAGAGAGCTGAAAAAAGGATGCTCCAGATCAGGAACCATGAATCCCACCACGCCGGACCGGTTCCGATACAGGTTCTGAGCAAGCTCATTCGGCCTGTAATCCAGCTCCGCAACCGCTTCCATGATTTTCCTCTTAGTTTCCTCCGATATGTAACCGGTTCCGTTCAGTGCTCTCGATACGGTACCGATTCCTACACCGGCTTTTAATGCAACATCCCTGATACTTGCCATATCTTTTCTCCCAATACTGCTTATCCAACAACACAGCCTATCCTGTAAGACTGCGCAACAGTTGTTTCTCCCTAAATGTCCATATCTCTTACAGGATATACAACAACTGCTTCTAGTTTATCTTATCTGGTGTCAAATTGCAAGCTCCTGCATTTCATCAATTTCCCCAAATTTTCCTGATTTTTTTCTATATTTTGTCGGATAATGGTAAAGTGATACACAGATCACAAAATTGTCACACTTTACCATCCGCTTCCCGCCTCAATATCGACAAGATTTTCTTTTCCAGACGGGATACCTGCACCTGGGAGATCCCCATTTCCTGCGCAATTTCCATCTGCGTTTTGTCCTCAAAATAACGGAGAAAAATCAGACGGCGCTCTTCTTTCGGCAATTTTCCGAGCAGCTGCTCAAGCAGGATCCGGTTCAGTACCGTTTCCTCCCCGGATGTCTTTTCCTCCAGTCGGTCCATCAGTGAAATTTCGCTGTTATCTCCCTGATAAATGGTTTTTGAAAGAGACTCGACCTCCACGGAGGATTCCAGCGCCATCACAAGTTCCTCCTCGGTGCTGTTGGCTTCCCTTGCCAGCTCGGAGAGGGTCACCTCCCTTCCTTTCTCCTGTTCCATCCTCTCCCGGATGGCCCGCGCCTTTACCGAGAGCTCTTTCAGCGGACGGCTGACCTTTACCATCCCGTCATCCCGAAGGAACCGGCGGATCTCCCCGGCGATCATGGGAACCGCATACGTTGAAAACTGAACATCGTAGCCGGCATCAAACTTGTCAATGGCTTTTAGAAGGCCGATGCTCCCGATCTGAAAGAGGTCCTCCGCATCCACGCCCCGATTCAGAAATCTTCTCACAATGCTCCAGACAAGCCCGGTATTTTCCTCTACCAGTGTATCTCTTGCCGCCTTCTCCCCGGCATGCGCCTTTTGTAACAGAGTAAGCGTATGTTCCATGAGATCCTTCTCTCCTATACCCTTATCGGTCTTCTTCCGGCCCGGATGCTCTGCCGATGCACTTTTCCATTCGCACAACGGTCCCGTGTCCCGGTGTTGAATCCACCTCCAGACGGTCCATAAAAGCCTCCATGAAGGAGAAACCCATACCGGAACGTTCCAAATCCGGCCGGGTGGTATACATCGGTTCCATCGCTTTTTCCACATCCTCAATGCCTTTTCCATAATCCGTCACACATACCCGGATCACATTTCCCTCCAGCTCACAGTCCAGACGGATCTTTTTCACCTGACTGTCGTAGGCGTGTATAATCGCATTGGTGATTGCTTCCGAGACAGCGGTTTTGACATCCGCCACTTCCTCCATGGTCGGATTCAGCTGTGCCAGAAATGCCGCGACAGATACCCTGGCAAAGCTTTCATTGCAGGCACGGCTCTCAAATTCCAGGCTCATTTTGTTTTTCGGTTCTGCTTTCTGCTCTACTTTCTGTTCCATTTTTCTTTCTCCCCTTTCTTCCCCTTTTTCATGCCCAGCCCCGCTCCGGTTCCACTTCAATGACGCGGGTGATACCGGACATGGCAAGAATCTTCTGCATCCGGTCACTGGCATGGATGATGCGCACTTTCCCCCCGATCGGCGCCATCCTGCGAAACCGCCCCATGATCAGACCGATGCCGGAGCTGTCCATAAATGTGGTCTTCCGAAAATCAAAGTCGATCTGGCGGATGTTGTGTTCTTCCAGAATCTCATCGGACTGCAGACGGATCTGTTCCGAGACGGGGTGATCCAGCTCCTGCGGCAGATGAATCAACAGTGTTGTTCCTTTTCTCCTGCAAATATCGTCCATGACTGCTCTACCTCCTTGACTTTTCCGCATAAGAAAACAGGGATACCAAAAAGAGTCGTTTCCTTCGTTTTCCGAAGTTCTCTTTGGTATCCCTGTATTGTCTGTATTATCTGTCTTATTCTTCTTCTCCGCCCTGTGCGTCCGGGTCATCCTCTTCCGGTGCATTCTCATCTCCGGAGGGATCCTCATCCCCTGTGCCTTCCCCGGTACCGGGGTCCTCCTCATCGTCTTCCGGAGGAATATTGGAATCATCGGCCACGGTTCCGCCCAGACCTTCGATAGACTGTTTCGCACGGGTCGCCTTCTTTGTTCCCTGGAATTTATCGATGATTTCCTGGAATACGGCGATGGCTTTGTCGGTATCGCCGCTTAAGCGATAGGAATGCGCCAGCACATTGAGCACGGTATAATCATTGTCGTTGATCTCTCTTGCTTTCGTCAGTTTGTCGATGGCTTCTGTATAGTTGGCATTGTCAAAGGCTTCCTGTCCTGCTTCGGAAAGTTCCCGGAACATGGCATCCTGCAGATTGCGGTAGATTCTGTCATAGACTGCTCTGGCATCTACCGAGAGCAGTTCCGAATTCACCTCCGAAAGCGCATTGATCGCATTTGCGGTATTGCCGTTTTCGTAGGCTCCCACCGCCTTTACCAGATTTTCATAGGATTTGGCCGTTGTGGCTGCATCGCTGATCTGCTGCTGAGCAGAAGCTGTCGTCTCATTGAGCTCCTCCACCTGGGACTCCAGCTCTTTGATCTCGGCCTCCTGGCTTGCCATCTTACCGCTGTATTCCACGATTTTCTCGTCCGCTTCCCGGTTAATCCTCTGCGCAGAGGCCGGACCGATGAGGAACCATACTACCAGCGCTCCCAGGATCAGACCAAGTGCGATATTCAGCATGGTGGCGGCCACCGAGCTCTCCCGGAAGGTGGGCGGCTGAATCACGGTATCATATGCGATCGCCGTCTCTGTCTCATCGCGCCCCCGCTCTTCCTTTTCCCTGCGCCCGAAACGGCGCGGTTCCAGAGAGGTCTGTGTTCCGGTCTGCTGATCCACTTCCCTCAGAAAACGAAGTGTCGTTGAGTTGGTCTTATCAATCCGCGCTGCTTTTTTCAGAATTTTTCTCGCCTTTTCATACTCTTCTTTCCGGATATAGATGAGCGCGAGAAGATGGTACCCTTTGATCAGTTTCGGATTCTGGCTGAGGATCTTCTTCAGCTGAATCACAGCCACATCCTCATTATTCTCCCGACAGCAGCGAAGCGCGCTGTTGTATTTCTTGATGGTCTGATTGATCATATCCAGCTTGGCCGGTTCCGCCTGCACTCTGGAAATGTATTCCGTGGCGATGTTGTTCTCAGGCATGATGTTTTTGCTGATAATCCACTCGCTTAATGCTGCAACCGCCTCACCGGTCTCAAAATAGATCAGGCCCAGAAGATTCCTGGCCTGAATGTTGTATTTATTAAACTTCAGACTTCTCCGCAGCATGTCGATGGCGCCGGAAAGATCCCGGATCTGCGCTTTGTCCAGACCCAGATTGTAGTACATGTTTGACAGGGAGAAGCATTTTCTCTGCACTCCCAGGTTAAATCCACAGTTTGGGCAGGTTTCCATTCCGGTATCCACAACTGCCTTACAATTCATACAATTCATTGGTCACCCTGCTCTTCTTCCCTTTGCGGCTCATTGTCTGTTTTCATCATTTCCTTCAGGATATCGATAACATCCGTCAGATCCCTGCTGTAGATGGCGTCCTCCACCTCGTCTACATCCAGGCATGGCTTGAATTTTTTCAGTTCCTCTTCGTAATTGAGCATGCAACTCCTCCTCTACTGGTTCCTCTTGCTGATATGGTCTTTGATCTCCCCGGCCAGATACAGCGATCCTACACAGAACAGCATTCCGCTGCCCTTCAATGCCAGTGCCGTCTCAAAAGCTTTCCCCACATCCGCATCCGCATGTACATCCCGGCACCCTTCCAGCCGGAAATCTTCTGCCAGCTCATTACATGGCACCTGACGGCTTCCCGTGATCTGCGTCGCCACCACATGATCCGGGTGAATTCCCTCACTGATCTCACGGATCATATCACGGTACCGCTTGTCCGATACCGCGGAAAAAAGGATGGTAATCTCGTTCTCTCCCGCAAAATAGGCTGCCGTGCGGACAAACTGTGCCACACCGTCTTCATTGTGCGCTCCGTCGATGACCACACCGGGCATCACCGTCTCCATCCGGCAGGGCCAGCTGGAACTTTTGATGCCTTCGATCAGCGTCTCCTCAGGAATTTTGTGGATCTCTTTCAACGTATCCATCGTCAGATACGCCAGACTGGCATTCATCATCTGGTACTCGGCAACATAGGGGACAAAAAGCTTCACCGTCTGCCCTTCTTCTGCCAGAAATTCAAACCCAATGCCCTCTTTTGTATGGCTGTTGATCCGATATCTGCCGGGTACCAGCGGATACGCGGGACTGCCAAGATTGGCTGCTCTTTTCTCAATCACCGCCGCTGTGCGCGGATCATGGGCATCGTAAATCACCGGCACGCCTTTTTTGATAATGCCTGCCTTCTCCCCGGCAATTTCTTCGATAGTATCCCCCAGGTATTCGGTGTGATCCCGGCTGATGGAGGTGATGATGCAGGCGAGGGGCTGTTCAATCACGTTGGTCGCATCCAGCCGTCCGCCTAGTCCGGTCTCCAGTATCAGATATTCCACGCCTGCTTCCAAAAAGAGGATCATTCCCATGAGAAATAATGTCTCGAAATAGCTGGGATGTCCGTGACCTTCGGCACAGTATTCCTCTGCGACCTTCTCCACTTTTTCAAAGGCGCGAAGGAAGGCATCATCGTCTATCACCTGACTGTTGATCTGATATCTCTCATTGATCTTAACAAGGTGCGGAGATGTAAACAATCCCGTGCAATAGCCGCCCGCGATCAGCATGGAATTCAGATATGAGCAGACACTGCCCTTTCCGTTGGTTCCTGCCACATGGATCACTTTCATGCCTTTCTGCGGATCCCCTAACCGGCGCAGCAGTTCTCTTGTATGTTCCGGGGGATTTTTCGTTGTAAATTTTGGTATACTTTCAATATAATCGACAGCTTCTGTATAATTCAAAATATTCCACCACTCTTATCTTTTCATGTTTAAATCAGCGCTTTGGATCTTTGACTGCCGCACACTGTGCGGTTCCAAATCGCTATACACTTAATTATAATCGAGTGGTGGAATATGTCCATAGTATTTTTTATTTTTTGTCCGCAGTTTTCTCTTTTTTTCGGCAGGTTTTGCTATTCCTGTCTGTTTTGTGCCGGATCCGTTACGGTGGTCCATGTTGCGGCGCTGTCCGCTTTGACATCCTCTTGAGTCGGATCCGGATTTGGCGTCGGCGTCGGAGTGGCTTCTGCCACCTTGCGGTAAATCAGCGGATCGCTCCTCGTCAGCACTTTCTTCGTGGAGCTGTTGCTCTGCTGTGCGATGGTGATGGAATCGCCGTCTTTGATCTCCAGATCTCTCACCAGCAGTGTGTCCGTGCCAAGGAAGATAGTTTCCTTCATTTCCTCATTGACCTCTACCCGGCTGGATTCTGTGAAGTTCTGTCCATAGAAGTAGACATCTCCGTTTCCGGTCTCCCTGATCTCATCCAGCGTGATCGGTACCACGCCCATGGTAAGATCCACTCTCTCGTAAGGTGTCTCACCATCCAGGCCATAGACGTACCGTTTGCCGTAGAGCATATCGTACTGGAGTACTTCCAGATCGACCTGATAGTTTTTCGTATTTCTCCGGGTCTGATGGTAGCGGAAAATGGTCCCCTCATGAATGCCTACCCGATCCATCACTTCCGCGGCCATCTGGTAGGAAGCAATGTTTTCCTCCTCCCTTTCCAGGCCCATATTATCCCAGATCACATACTGTGTCTGATACAGATAACGATTCTCAAGATCTTCCATTTTCAGCCCCATCGTAGGCAGATGATCGCCGTACATCACCAATACCACCGGCTCCGGATAGCGGGACAGTGTACTGGTCAGTTCCCGTACAAATTCATCCATCTCATGGATCTGCTGTATATAGTATTCCCAGGAGTAATTGTTCTTCTCCCGGTCCTCGGCGCCGGTCACGGTAATCAGCGGATTGTCCAGCACCGGCTCTGTCGGGTAATCGCCATGGCCCTGCACGGAAATCGTATAGATATAATCTCTTTCCTCTGTGGAGTCC
This sequence comes from Fusicatenibacter sp., assembly GCA_022766945.1. Lineage (GTDB taxonomy): Bacteria > Bacillota > Clostridia > Lachnospirales > Lachnospiraceae > Fusicatenibacter. The sequence continues at coordinate 11,281 of JALEOU010000112.1, forward strand.
AGTGTTTTGATGATTTCATCCGTCAGGATGTGGTCTTTCACCCAGCCGGTCTCCGTCACATCGGAGATGTCCGGCATGTATTCCTCGGAGGTAAAGGTGTCAAATCCCAGTCTGGAAAAGACCGTTCTTCTGGCGTAGAAGTTCGCCTCATTGTTGTGAATGGCGTGGGTGGCATATCCCAGATCTTTCAGCACATAGGGCGCACTTTCACAGGTTTCCTCCGCGAGAATCGACTTATAGGGATACTCTCCCGGCCCGAAATAATGCAGACTCATACCTGTGATCGTCTCAAATTCGGTGTTGGCAGTTCCTGCTCCTACCACCGGAACACGGAAGTATCCGGAGGAATATTCTTTCATCAGCTGGTGCCAGTAGGGAATGGGATCCTCGGACAGATTGAGGAAATTCACCTCTGTGGGATCAAAGAAGGATTCCAGCTGCAGAAAGATCAGGTTCGGATACTCCGAGGTATCCTCCGGTTTGCTTCCCTCGCTGTTGATTATCTGATCCACCAGCTGTTCGGAGTATCCGTTCGGCTCCGAGATACCGGTGTCAAACAGGGTAACTGCCAGGCAATAAGGATATCCGTAGTCCTCATAGGCGAATGCAATATTGACAAAATAGCTGGACAGAATCCGCTTCTCAACGGCCAGATTGGTGGCTCCCACAAAAAGCGCCACCGTCACAGCCACCAGGGGAATGTTGACATACCAGCGAAGTTTCCCCTGATACTTTGGACCTTTAAACCAGAACCAGACCAGCAGTCCCACAAGCAGAACCAGCGCCGCTGCCACCAGAAGAAGCATTCCGGGGGAAAGATACTTGGTCACCACTTTGGTGCCGTCGCTTAAGTTCCGAAGATCCGGTCCGGTAAAAGGCGTTACCCGGTTCGCCAGAATGACGCCGTTGATGATTCCCAGAATGAGCCAGAAGCTTGTGAGAATCAGCCGGACAAGGCTTCTTCTGCGAAACAGGTATACAATAATGAACGTGGTAAAAATCAGAAAGGCATTGTACAGAAAAACCAGCGGACGTTCTGTCATATACGTCCATGCTTCCGCAAACGAATGCCTGGATATCGCCTCAATGACCAGATACAAAACACAACATCCCAGTGCCTGCAGCGGCAGGGAGATCCAGTTACAGATCTGTGCCGCTTTTCCCAAGTTAAAATTCTTACCATTTATTTTTTTCATTTATTTTTTCAGCTGCTCCAATCTTGTCTGAACCTGCTCCATCATCTGCTGATAGTTAGCCAGCTTGTCTTTCTCGGCCTGAACTTTCGCCTCCGGAGCTTTATTGATAAAGTTCGGGTTGCCCAGCATACCGTTGGAACGGGCGATCTCCCTGGTCAGACGCTCCTCTTCTTTTTTCAGGCGGGCAATCTCTTTTTCGATATCTACCAGCTCTGCAAAAGGAATATAGATGGCGGCCTGCGGGATCACTGCCGATACCGCATCGTCCGCAATACCGCTGCGGTCAGACTGTACATGTACCTCGCTGGCACCAGAGAGTGTACCAAAGAATACGGCGCCGTTCTCAAAGATTTCTCTTACGGAAGCATCCTCGGATACTACATAAACGCTGGCTTTCTTTGAAGGTGGAACATTCATTCCGGTGCGCAGTGCACGGATGCTTCTTACCGCCTCTTTGATTGCCTCCACAGCCGTCTCCTCTGACGGGAAAGCATAGTCCTCCCGCTCCGTGGGCCACGCGGAAATCATGATGGATTCCTCCTCGGGATTTAAGGTGCAGAAGATCTCTTCTGTGATAAACGGCATAAACGGATGCAGAAGTTTCAGGGCATTTCCAAGGACGGTTTTCAGGGTCCACAGAGCTGCGGATTTTGTCTCATCCGTATCACTGTAGAGACGCGGTTTTACCATCTCAATGTACCAGTCACAGAACTCTTCCCAGATGAAATCGTATACTTTCTGTACAGCGATTCCCAGCTCGTAGCGGTCCATGTTTTCGGTTACTTCCCGTGCCAGAACGTTTACTTTTGAGAGGATCCACTTGTCGGAAAGTGTCAGTTTTTCTGCCGGCATCTCAGAGGGAACCTCGGCCTTTTCCAGATTCATCATAATGAATCGGGACGCATTCCATACCTTATTTGCAAAGTTTCTGCTCGCTTCCACTCTCTCCCAGTAGAAACGCATATCATTACCCGGTGCATTTCCGGTAATCAGCGTCAGACGCAGGGCATCCGCGCCGTACTTGTCAATCACCTCCAGCGGATCGATTCCGTTTCCAAGGGATTTGCTCATCTTTCTTCCCTGGGAATCGCGTACCAGACCGTGCATCAATACATGGTGGAACGGTACTTTTCCGGTCTGTTCCAGCGCAGAAAATACCATACGGATTACCCAGAAAAAGATGATATCATAACCGGTTACCAGAACATCTGTGGGATAGAAATACTCCATCTCCGGTGTCTGTTTCGGCCATCCGAGCGTAGAGAACGGCCACAGTGCAGAGCTGAACCAGGTGTCCAGGGTATCCGGATCCTGTGTGAAATGGGTACCGCCGCATTTGGGGCAAACGGACGGTGCACCGCCGCGCTGTACGGTGATTTCCCCACAGTCATCGCAGGTATAGGCCGGAATTCTGTGGCCCCACCAGAGCTGACGGGAGATACACCAGTCATGGATATTTTCCAGCCAGTTGATGTAGGTCTTGTTGAACCGCTCCGGCACAAAGTGCAGATCTCCGTCCTCCAGCGCCTTGATGGAAGCCTTTGCCATATCCTCCATCTTTACAAACCACTGGGGTTTTACCATCGGCTCTACGGTCGTCTTGCAGCGGTCATGGGTTCCAACATTGTGTACGTGGTCCTCAACTTTTACCAGCAGACCCAGCTTTTCCAGATCTTCGATCATGGCTTTTCTGGCCTCGTAGCGGTCCATACCGGCATACTTGCCGCATCTGCTGTTCATGGTCGCATCGTCATTTAAAATATTGATTTCTTCCAGGTTGTGACGTTTTCCAACCTCGAAGTCGTTCGGGTCGTGTGCCGGTGTGATCTTTACACAGCCGGTTCCGAACTCTTTGTCTACGTACTCATCCGCAATCACCGGAATCTCACGGTCAGTCAGCGGAAGCTTTAACATCTTTCCGATGAGATCTTTGTAGCGTTCATCCTCCGGGTTTACAGCCACTGCGGTATCGCCGAGCAGGGTCTCCGGACGGGTGGTTGCGATCTCTACGAAACGGCCTTCTTCTCCCACGATCGGGTAATTGATGTGCCAGAAATGACCTGATTGCTCTTCGTACACTACCTCTGCGTCAGAGATGGAGGTCTGGCATACCGGACACCAGTTGATGATACGGCTGCCTTTGTAGATCCAGCCTTTTTCATAGAGACGGCAGAATACTTCCTCTACTGCCTCGGAGCATCCCTCATCCATGGTGAAGCGTTCTCTCTCCCAGTCGGCAGAGGAACCGATTTTTTTGAGCTGGCTGTTGATCCGTCCGCCGTACTCTTCTTTCCATTTCCAGCAGTATTTGAGGAATTCTTCCCTGCCGATCTCGTCCTTATCGATGCCCTGATCCTTTAACATGTTGGTTACTTTGACTTCCGTAGCGATCGCCGCGTGGTCGGTTCCGGGCTGCCAGAGTACCTCATATCCCTGCATCCGCTTGAAGCGCGCCAGGATATCCTGCATGGTATTGTCCAGTGCATGACCCATATGGAGCTGCCCGGTTACGTTCGGCGGAGGCATCATAATGGTAAATGGTTTTTTATTCGGGTTGATTGTGGCATGGAAATATCCTTTATCCAGCCATTTCTGATACAGTCTGTCCTCGAGTCCCTTGGGATCGTAGGTCTTGGCAAGTTCCTTGCTCATGGTTTCCTCCTTTTTCCGCCATTCCTTTTGTTTGCGAATGACTTTTGCTTATCCTGTCTGCAGATGGATGCACGCATCAAAAAAGCCCTCTGCACAATCACTTTTTCTGTTGTGCAAAGGGCGAATTTTCTCCGCGGTACCACCTTGGTTTGTATCTCTTGGTAAGTCTGTAACGGGACTTAAACGTGGGAACCTACTCTGCACAGCCACTCACCACAGACGCGCCGCGCCGTTTCAATCCCCCGGTTCAGAAGCTACCTTCCATGACCACTTCCCCGGACGGCCTTTCAGCCGGTGAACCATCCTCTCTTTTGGGGTTCTTCATGTACTCCTCTTCGTCATTACTTTTGGTCTTATTCCCGGCTGTTCATGGACAACCGGAAGATGACCTTATCATAATCGCGTTTCCGCGATTTGTCAAGCGCGAAATTTCTTGTACAGCATTGAAAGGTAAATATATCTTTTAGCCTGCCGATATTATAAAAATGCTTTTTTTCACCATTCTCTCTATTTTTGAATGGGTTATCCACATCAATTGATTACAGAAACTCCTGTGGAATAAATTTTATTCATTTTTT
>JALEOU010000012.1 GCA_022766945.1 Fusicatenibacter sp.
TACAGGGAGCTGTTAAGATAGAAGGTGATGATTGTGAAAATGATGAACTTTTCAGGTCAGAAAATAACATTTGAATCTTTTCTTTGCGGTATACCTGCAAGGGATTATATCCATCAGGATGCTACTTATGATCAGCAGATAAGAGAAGCAGCCAAAATGATATGGAATGCTGAGTATGTGCTGATCGGAGCCGGTGCCGGAATGAGTACGGCTGCCGGAGCACAGTATGGCGGTAAATTCTTTGAAGAGAACTTCGGAGAGTTTCAGAAGAAATATGGAAAAGGTCCGTATATGCAGGATATGTACTTTGCAGGCTTTTATCCGTTTCCGGATGAAGAAAGCTATTGGGGCTACTGGTCAAAACAGGCTTTACTCGGAGGTATCAATCTTGATGTAACTCCCCTTCATAGACTGCTTTTGGAATCCTTATCCGATAAGAAGATATTCGTATTAAGCACGAATGCAGATGCGCAGTTTGTAAAAGCAGGCCTGCCGGGTGAAAAGATCTTCTGCACCCAGGGCGATTATTTCCATATCCAATGCGGCAAAGGATGCCATGATAAAACATATGATGCAGTAGAACTGTTTCATCAGATGGATCAGGCTAGAAGAGATTGTAAGATCCCATCATCTATGGTGCCAAAGTGTCCCGTTTGTGGAGGACCAATGGATATGAATCTTCGTAAGGATAACTTTTTTGTTCAGGATGTTACCTGGTATGAGGCAGAAGAAAGATTTTCTGATTATTTGTCCGAAGCTATTAATAAGAAGCTGGTTCTTCTGGAACTGGGAGTAGGATTTAACACACCGACAATTATTCGGTTTCCATTTGAAAAACTTGTAAGAGAACATGATAATATAAGTCTGATAAGACTGAACATTGAACAGGCAGTTGTACCGGAAAGTTTTGGAGAAAGAGCAGTAGGCATTCATGCGGATATGGCTGAGAGCATCAGAGATATCGTGGAGGAAGTGAAACGTAAATGATCATACAGACAGGAATGAGGACAGATATCCCGGCATTTTATTCAAAATGGTTTCTTAACAGGATTAGAGAAGGATATGTGCTTGTCCGCAATCCGTATAATCCAAGTCAGGTAACAAAATATAGTCTGTCACCGGAAGTTGTAGATTTGATTGCATTTTGTACCAAAAATCCAGCACCGATGCTTTCACATATGGATGTATTAAAGTCCTATGGTCAGTACTGGTTCGTAACCATAACTCCTTATGGAAAAGATATAGAGCCAAAGGTACCTGATAAAGAAAAGGTGATGGAGGATTTCAAAAGGCTGTCGGATATTGTTGGTGTAGACAGCATTGGATGGCGATATGATCCGATTTTCATTGATGGTAAACATTCTGTAGAATGGCATATTTCCGAATTTGAAAAGATGGCTGAGACACTTTCGGGATATACCAAATCCTGTGTCATCAGCTTTATTGATATTTATAAGAAAGTGGAACGAAATTTCCCTAATGCAAGAGAGGTATCTAAACAAAACAGAATTACATTAGGCAAGGAATTAATCAGGCTAGCAGATCGGTATGGAATGATCGTGAGACCCTGTGCAGAAGGGAATGATTTGGAACCTTTTGGCGCAGACTGTTCAGGGTGCATGACGGTGAACACCTTTGAATCTGCATTACATTCCCACCTGGATGTTCCAAAAAGAAAAAACAATCAGCGTAATGGGCAGTGTACCTGTCTGCTTGGAGTGGATATAGGAGCATACGATACCTGTGGTCATCTTTGCAGGTATTGTTATGCAAATACGAATGCTGCGCTTGTAAAAGAGAATATGAGAAAGCACGATCCGGCATCACCATTTTTGGTTGGTGGAAATATGCCAGGTGATGTAGTCCATAAAGCGCAGCAAAAAAGCTGGATTGATAGGCAGATGAGATTGGAAATTTAATTCATTTCGTATCGGTTACCTTCGTATGATTCAACTCATACGGAGGTTATCACATATGTTAGAGAAAAGATGTTATACAGTAAAAGAGTTGCAGGAAATCCTTGGAGTCAGCAGACCGACGGTCTATAACCTTCTGAAGAGTTTCGGTCGGTGCTAAACGAATGCCATGTGGAGTGTTTCCTTTCAAAAAGCGCATTTTCTCGCAGGTATGGATAAAATACAGGATTTTTGGGTATGGCGAACAAGCCCTTACCGTAAGCAGCAAGAGTAATCCCATATCTGGTTATATTCGGTTATTCGAGAGCTGACATTCCGCGGATATATAGAGCTGCTGATCGCCTGCTCATTCGTGGCAGTATCTCAACCTTTGAACCACAGTCTGTGCAGATGCTTACTACCTCCCGTATGAAGGCAGCTTCTGTTATCCAAAAAGCAGAGGATCTCACAAAGGAACAGTATACAGCGTCCGTTGCGACCTGAACAGTAACTGTCAGGAAATATCTCCCATTCCCCGTGGAATTGTCCGTATACTTTTTGAGGAGAATCGTATATACTGAAAATATATCACAAGATGCCATCAGGATCCGGATGCATAAGATACAAGGCTGCGGAAGCTTTGCGCGGAGATGCTGCTTTTTATGTATCAGGATGCTGCGGCAGAAGGAGGTATAGCGTATGCGTATTACTTTTTTAGGAGCGACACATGAGGTGACAGGCAGCTGTTACTATCTGGAAGCCGCAGGGAAAAAATTCCTGGTAGACTGCGGTATGGAGCAGGGACCGGATCTCTATGAGAACCATCCTCTTCCGATATCGCCTGCAGAGCTTGATTTCGTACTGATCACGCATGCTCACATTGATCATTCGGGAAATTTGCCGCTTTTGTATGCTCACGGATTCCGTGGTCCCATCTACATGACCCATGCTACCGCGGATCTGGCAAGTATCATGCTCCGTGACAGTGCTCACATACAGATGTCAGAAGCGGAGTGGAAAAATCGCAAAAATCGCCGTGCCGGAAGGGAAGACTATGTACCCGTCTATACCATGGAGGATGCACTTGGGGCGATTCAGCTGATGGAAGGCTGCCCGTATCACAGCCGGATCCGGCTGGCGGAGGGGATTGAGGTGTGTTTCCTGGATGCAGGCCATCTGCTTGGATCGGCGTCCATAGAACTCTGGCTGAGCGAGGAAGATAAGACAAAGAAACTGGTATTTTCCGGAGACATCGGAAATCTGGACCAGCCTCTGATCAATGACCCGGAATATCCGGAATCTGCGGATTATGTCATTATGGAATCCACCTATGGAGACCGCAGTCACGGAGAAAAAAGTGATTATGTGGGAGAACTTTCACGGATCATTCAGGAAACCTTTGACCGGGGAGGCAATGTGGTGGTGCCATCGTTTGCTGTGGGCAGAACACAGGAGATGCTTTACTTTATCCGTGAGATTAAGGAAAAACGTCTGGTTCAGGGACACGGTGAATTCCCGGTATATGTAGACAGTCCGCTGGCTGTGGAAGCCACGAGTATTTTTAAGGATCATGAGCAGGACTGCTATGATTCCGAGGCGGCAAAACTGCTGGCAGGAGGCGTGAATCCGATTTCGTTTCCGGGATTAAAGCTTTCCATTACGGCGGAAGAATCCAGGGCGATTAACTTTGACGAGACACCAAAAGTGATCCTTTCGGCAAGTGGGATGTGCGATGCGGGTCGGGTCAAGCATCACCTGAAACATAATCTCTGGAGAAGAGAGAGTACGATTCTGTTCGTGGGATATCAGGCAGCCGGGACTCTGGGACGTGTCCTGCTAAACGGGGCGGAGCAGGTGAAGCTCTTCCAGGAAGACGTTCAGGTAAAAGCATCGATTCTGCAGCTGCCTGGCATGAGCGGTCATGCGGACCGGGAAGGACTTCTTGCGTGGGCGGCAAACCTGAAGGAAAAACCACAGCGGGTGTTTGTGACACACGGAGAGGATAAGGTGACAGAGATTTTTGCAAAACAGTTGTGGGATGAACTGCGCTATCCGGCCATGGCGCCCTTTTCCGGCACCATATTTGACCTGCTGGAAAATGAATTCATCGAGAAGACAGAGGGCGTTCCCTATAAGAAACCGGTTGGTACAACTTCCGCAAGAAGCAGCGGCAATACAGTATATGATCGGCTGCTGGCGGCAGGCCAGAGGCTGCTTCAGGTAATTTCGCATAACCGGGGAGGTGCCAACAAAGATCTGTCAAAGTTTGCAGATCAGATTAACAGTCTCTGCGATAAATGGGACAGATAGAGGAAAGCGTTCGAAAGAGACAGGTGGGATTTTTGCCTGCCGGAGAAATCTGCTGCGGTGATGAAGAGATGAAATTGGAACTATAGACTGCTGTCTTTGACATACCGGAAAACATCCGTATCGTCAGAATGATACGGATGTTTTCCGGTATTTTCTATGCCCAGCAAAGGCAGCCATTCTTTTTTGAAAAGTCACTTACTGATTCAGTGCTGCTTCCAGAGCTTTTGCCAGCTGATCCGGACAGGAAGTTCCCTTGCCATTGCAGTCAATGCCCTTCATGCGGGAAATGGCTTCTTTGACATCCATACCTTCTACCAGTCTTGCTACACCCTGTGTATTTCCGCTGCAGCCGCCTACGAACTGTACGTTGTGTACTTTCCCTTCATCGGTAATGTCAAACAGAATTTTACGGGCACAGGTTCCTCTTGTTTTGTACTCCATCATATATCGTATCCTCCTTTATGGATTGTAAAGATAATTGCGCCGGAAGATGAAAACGGAATTCCGGTGATGCTTGTCTGCGTTACTCATTATAACACACAAGCGAAACCGGGGAAAGAAAAAGATACCACAAAAGAGAGTTTTATGCTATGATGAGGTTACTGTTCAGTGATTACAGGAAACAGCTGGGCAAAAATAGCATCTCGTAAGCAGACCCCGGAAAAACGCCGGGTCAGGTAACTTATATTATAATAGAAGAAAATCGGAGGAAGAATATGAAGTTAATAGGAATTATTGGCGCCATGGAGGTTGAAGTTGAGAATCTCAAAGCGATGATGACAGAGGTCAGAATTTTGCGGAAGGCATCCATGGAATTTAACTGCGGACGGTTAAACGGAAAAGAGGTTGTAGTGGTTCGCTCCGGGATCGGTAAAGTCAATGCCGGAATCTGTACTCAGATTCTGGTGGATGATTTTCATGTAGACTGTGTGATCAATACCGGAATTGCGGGATCCCTTCGAAATGAAATTAACATCGGGGATATCGTGATCTCCACCGATGCACTTCAGCATGATGTGGATGCTACGATTTTCGGTTATCCTCTGGGTGAGATCCCGCAGCTTGGCGCGTTAAGCTTTCCGGCAGATGAACCGATGGCGAAGATTGCAGAACAGGTTTGCCGTGAGGTAAATCCTGAGATTTCTGTGTACCGCGGACGTGTGGTCAGCGGAGACCAGTTCATTTCCAGCAAAGAAGTAAAGCAGCATCTGATTGAGAAATTTGACGGCAGCTGCACAGAGATGGAAGGAGCAGCGATTGCTCAGGTGGCTCATCTGAATCAGATTCCCTATGTGGTGATTCGTGCGATTTCAGATAAGGCGGATGACAGTGCATCGATGGATTATCCGGCTTTTGAGAAAGAGGCAATTCGCCACTGTGTCAATCTGGTGCAGGAGATGGTGAAACGGCTCTGATTTTAGGAGTTGCCGACGATTTCTGTATTCTTCGGAAGAAAAACGGTTGGGAAACCCGAGAATTTGACGAACGATTTTTATTTTCAAATGGCCTTCTGCGGGTTTATAATGTGCCACAGAAGAAGACGGGAACGGACAAACGTACGTGTCCGGACTTTTGTCTCTCTTCGGGCCAAATGCGGGGAATTCTTGTGCGCGCAAATTCCGCCGCGGCAGTTATCTGGTGAATCTTACGGGAGGATGCACCAGATGGGAACCTTTGGAAACCAGAATATCAATCAGGGGGCACAAACATGCTGCAAACATGCATTAATCAGAATCTCTTCCTGTACGCAATGATAGCAGCAGGCATCGTTGGTGTATGGTGTCTGTTTTGGAGCAATCGATTCTACGCAAGGGCGATCCGGGATCTTTCGAGGATGGACAAGCCGAAAAGCAAATGGACCAGTAAAGTGATGGAAAACAAAAGGGCAAGAGTGGCATTGAATAATACAGGCGCTTTTCTGAGAAGCCAGATGATCAGCAGCCGATCGGCAGGAATCTCTCTGCTTTCGCTGCGCCAGGGAAGTCTCAATGCGGCACTGGTGATTTTCGGGCTGACCGCGGTCAGCCTCTGGATCTTATACAGTTACCAGTATGAGTGGAATCTGCGTATTCAGTACGGAGTGATTGGAGGCGGAATGGCCTGCGCACTGCTGCTGATCCGTGTTTGTCAGGACTACAGTGGGAAAGAGGAGATTCTTCTGGACGGATGGACAGATTACCTGGAAAACTGTGTACCGGATAGAGCAGTACAAAAAGAGAAGTCCGTGCAGCAGGAACTGCGTTTGGCTGAGGAGGTAAAGAACAAAGTACCGGACAGGACAGAGCCGGTGCCGGATGGCGGGGAAGAGGAAAGAATCGCTCAGGTACGGGAGGGAATCCGTCAGAGCGCTGCGGCCAACAGCCGGTTTGCCGGAATGATGAGTCCGGAGGAGGAAAAGATCATGCGGGAGGTCATAAGGGAATACCTGACCTGATCCTTCCAAACAACTGGTAATCGAATACTTTACAAATTCCGCAAATTTTGGTACACTGACACCAGATATGCTGGAATGCATTCTGGTGAAAGTGATTCAAAGAGGAGTACAGGAAAGGCAGTATCATTTCACGCAAAGAGTGATGATACTGCCTTTTCCCGATCAGGCGGGCGACCATGGGGATTGATTCCTGTGGGAGACTGCGCAAAGTCTACAGGAGGTAAGAGAATGAAAATAGTGATTCTGGAAGCGGATTCTCTTGGGAGTGATATGGATTTGTCCGGATTTTCCCGTTTCGGAGAGGTCGTCATATATAACACAACAAAGGAAGACGAATGCCCGTCACGTGTCAGTGATGCGGACGTTGTAATCTGCAACAAGGTGCGGATGTGTGCCAGAACGCTGCAGGGGGCAGAACGGTTGAAACTGATCTGTGTCACAGCCACCGGCACGAACAACATTGATGCAAATTATGTGAAGAAACACCAGATTGCCGTGACGAATGTGGCAGGCTATTCCACCGCCAGCGTGGCACAGCACACCTTTGCCATGTATTTCTATCTGGCAGAAAAGCTTCGCTATTACGATGATTATGTGAAAGACGGATCGTACGCAAAGAGTGAGCTCTTTACCTGTTTTGGAGAGCCGTTTACCGAGCTGGAAGGAAAAACCTGGGGAATCATCGGTCTTGGAGCCATCGGTCGGAAGGTCGCTGCGATTGCCAGAAGTTTTGGATGTCATGTGATTTACTATTCAACATCCGGTAATCACGAGGATCCGGAATTTGAGCGAGTGTCTTTCCGGCAGTTATTAAAAGATTCCGATGTCATTTCCATTCATTCTCCCCTGACCCCGGAGACGGAAAATCTGATGACACTGGAAACCTTTGTGAATATGAAACGCACGGCAATCCTGATCAATGTGGGACGCGGTCCGATTGTCAATGAGTGGGATCTGTGCATCGCCCTGAATGAAGGGCTGATCGCTGGCGCGGCCCTGGATGTACTGTCATCCGAACCCATGAAAGCAGACAATCCGCTGCTTGCTATCAAGGACAGCCGCAAACTGTACATAACGCCTCACATCGCATGGGCATCCGTAGAAGCCCGCACCCGCCTGATACGCATGGTACAGAAAAACCTGGAATCCTATCTGGCAGGCGGCGATCTGAATCGTGTCTATTAAACGGATATAGAATCATTGGACAAAAACAGAGGAACGTTCAAAGAAAAGAATGTCCCTCTGCTTTTTAATTCCCAGGTTTCACTCTTCGATAATCTGGATCTCGAGGTAATCGAACTCAATCGTCTCAATAAAATGATCCTGACCAAACCGCGTCTTCGCGCGTTTCTGAAACTCCGCAATATTGGCGTCCAGCCAGATCGGTTTCGCCAGGTTCCACGCATCACAAATCTGATCCAGCGCGCGGAAAATCTTGTGCGTACGCGTATCGTCATCGCCAATACACGCCACCATATCTTTAATCATATGATTGTTCTGATACATTTTGCCCCAAAGCTGAAACATAAAAACTCCCTTCTGCTGCACAGGCAGACTCTATCTGTGTGTTTTTTCAGTATATCCGATCTTCCCTGTAAAGTAAAGGTTCCCAAGGTTGAATCTTTATGTATTCTTAAGATTTTCCTCCACCTGCTCTAAAGATTCCCCTGATACACTACATACAGAAAAACATCTGGCAACTCAGTGTGTTTTGCGGTACAATCATCATGTGTAATGGATACCTGTGTGAGCAGAAAATCGAAATAATATGGAAAAAGAAAGGTGGAAGAAACGATGTACAATATTCTGGTTTGTGATGATGATAGAGAGATCGTAGACGCAATTGAGATTTACCTTACCCAGGAAGGCTATCAGGTGCTGAAAGCCTATGACGGGATCCAGGCAGTGCAGATGCTTGAGAGGGAGGAGATTCATCTGCTGATCATCGACGTCATGATGCCCAGACTGGACGGCATTCGTGCGACTCTGAAGATTCGGGAAAAGAGCAGTATTCCGATTATTATCCTGTCTGCGAAATCGGAGGATGTGGATAAGATCCTGGGACTGAATATCGGTGCGGATGATTATGTGACGAAGCCTTTCAATCCTCTTGAGCTGGTGGCAAGGGTAAAGTCTCAGCTGCGGCGCTACACAAAGCTAGGCAACATGCATAATGATGCGGGAGAGAATATTTATCAGGTCGGCGGACTGATGGTAAACGATGATCTGAAAGAGGTGAGTGTGGAGGGCGAGACGGTGAAGCTTACACCGATCGAGTACAACATCCTGCTTTTACTGGTAAAAAATCCAGGAAAAGTATTTTCCATCGAGCAGATCTACGAAAATATCTGGAATGAGGAGGCAATCGGCGCGGATAATACCGTAGCCGTACACATTCGTCATATCCGGGAGAAGATTGAGATCAATCCGAAGGAGCCCCGCTATCTGAAGGTAGTCTGGGGAATCGGCTACAAAATTGAAAAGCAGTAGCAGCTCATTGAAAAGAAAACAGGGAGGAGACTATGAAAAATCCGAAAATGGATGATTATGATTTCGGGGAGCAGAACCGGGAACAAAGGAAGGGGTTCTATAGTCCGCTGGGAAAGATTCTGGTATTTCTCATACTTACCGCCGCGTTGATCGCTGCCGCGTTTGGCGCGATTCAGCTGATCGTGCTTGCGGAATGCGGACTTTCCCCGGATGCGGCAGTGCAGGATAAAAAATATGAGGAGACAACACTGTGCGGAAACAATATCGTGGTGCAGCTCTGCAATCTTCGAAGCTATTATGAGCTGGGAACCCGGCTTGGAATCGATGGGGAGTATGATCCGGAGAAAGAAGTGGATCTGCTGGCCTATCTGGACGGAGAGAAAAAAGCGGATGAGCACACCACGTATACCATCAGTCAGCTGTCAGAGATGAGAGCGTATGCAGATGATCTGTCCTGGCTGGCGGATGAGGCAGCGAATAGTTATGCTTCCAATGATGCCGGCATCAATAAACAGAACTACCTGAACTATCGGGATGGAGTTTATGAGATTTATGAATATGATGAAGGTGTTACAGAGACTGCAGAGTCATCGACCGAGAGTACATCGGATGATGATACCAAGAGTAAGAGTACGGATGCAGAAGAAGAATTTCGCAGGTTCGAGGAATTTTCACCAAACGGTGAGATTTATCTCCCTTCTGATGCTACCCTGGAGAGACTATCGGATGAGGGAGTCAATCCGGATGATTACAGTTCCCAGTTTCTGTTTCTCTATGAAAACGGAAGAGTATTTGAATCCATTACTTCCAAAGCGGGAACGTATCTCTATGATTATGCGCTGAAAAATCCGAAGACCGTCTCTTTGATGGATCTTTATCACGCGGTTCTGTCGGTGACGGAGGACGTGGTGCAGTATCAGGATTGCATCAGCAGCGGAACGGGGCGGGATTCTAATCTCTGGTATTGTATTGAACTGAAAGACGGAAGCGTCTACACTAATGTGGAAGCGTGGAAAGGGGGATATGACAAGGCGGTCAGTGAGACGAGGGGTTATTCCTTTGCCCTGGGGTGCGAGCGAAGCAGCGACTACCCCACATTCCGGGAACTGGCGGAGGTAAACAGCAAAGATGCCGTCAATCGGGTAAAAAGTTATTTCCGGAGTAACTATATGATCGATAAGAATGAAAAAGTATTGATCGCGCTGGACCCGGGAATGACCCAGAGTGATGCCTATGCCAGGACAAAAGAGGTCTATGAGCAGTGGAAACCGGTGATGCCGTTCTTAATCTGGGCAGCCATTTGCGGCAGTATCTGCTTTCTGATATGCCTGATTCTTGTGACGATGCAGTGCGGCAGGAACCCGTGGGATCGTCGGATCCGCCTGTATGCAATTGACCGGATGCCAACCGAGGTGGCAGCCGTATGCGGAATTGGCCTTGCCTGCCTTGGACTGGGAGCGGCAATGCTGGGCATTTCCGTTGGCTATGATAACTTTTATTATGATGATCTTTATGGCGGATACTATTACAGCCCGGATGTCTGGAGAGCAGTTCTTGGAACTGCGGGCATTCTTGTCTGCGTGTATTTGTGCCTGCTTGTTTATTGTTCCTTTGTGCGTCGGATTAAGGGGAAAAACCTCTGGGAGAAATCTCTGATGCACGGAATCGCATCGATGTGCCGGGAAGTCTATCAGGCACGGAAGAAATCAGAGCGACTGCTTCTGCTGTTTGGCGTATTCTGCTTCCTGCAGATCATTCTCTGCTGGGGCTTTGGAGGATTTGGCGTTATGCTGGCAATTGTACTGGATGTTCTGGTACTGTTGTATCTTCTGCAGGAGTCGGCAGGCCGTCAGACCATCAAGGAAGGGTTAAAGCAGATTGGTTCCGGAGATCTGGACTATAAGATCAGAACCGATACTCTTCATGGTGATAATCTGGAAATGGCCGAGACGGTGAATTCTGTCGGGGAAGGACTGAAAGTGGCGGTTCAGGAACAGATGAAGAGTGAACGGCTCAAAGCGGATCTGATCACGAATGTATCGCATGACATCAAGACACCGCTCACCTCTATTATTAACTATGTAGATCTGCTGAAACGGGAAAATATCGAAGACCCGAAGATCAAGGGATATATTGAAGTGCTGGATGGAAAATCGCAGCGCCTGAAGCAGCTGACAGAGGATCTGGTGGAAGCCTCCAAAATCAGCTCCGGAAATATCAAACTGGAATTTATGAATCTGAACCTGAATGAGCTGGTGCAGCAGGTAAATGGTGAATTTGATGAACGGTTCCGCAGTAAGAATCTGGATCTGATCTGCATCCTGCAGCCGGAGCCGCTGGTAGTCAGTGCGGACAGCCGGAGAATCTGGCGTGTGCTGGAAAATCTGTACGTGAATGTTTATAAATACGCAATGCCAGGAACCAGGGTTTATGTAGAGGCAGTGCGCAAAAACAGAAAGGTGTGCTTCTCGATTAAGAATATTTCAGAAAATCCTCTGAACATCGATGCGGATGAACTCACTGAGCGTTTTATCCGGGGGGATGTCAGCCGAAGCACCGAAGGCAGCGGCCTTGGACTTTCCATCGCAAAGAATCTGACCATCCTGCAGCATGGAACCTTTGATATTTATCTGGACGGGGATCTGTTTAAGGTAACGATTACGTTTGATGAAGTTTCGGAAAGTGAAAAATAAAAGATAAACAAAAAACTCCCGCAGGACGGATACGCGGTATGGTCCTGCGGGAATTTTTATGAGCAGTAATTATTCTTCTTTGGATACTTCTTTATCCGGGACTTCATCGGAAACTTCCGTCTCAGGAACTTCTGCTGCCGAATTTTCGGCTGCGGCAGCTTCCGGTGCAGCCTGATCCGCTTCTGCGTCTGAGCGAAATGAAAGGGGTGTGGCAGCATCAAGCGCTTCCAGAACCCGTGCGGATTCTTCTTCTTCACTTAGAGTTTCTTCCTCTTCTGACGGCATATAGCAAGGAAAGATTTTGTTTGCAAAGAACCAGGAGCAGGCATATGCGACAGTGGCAAAACCAAGCATCAGCATCGCAAGGATCATGAAGCTTGCGACTTTTGCGGAACTGAAAGCGTACAAAAGCAGCGGAGCCAGATTGATCAGAAGAATCAGCAGTGTCCAGGGCAGATGACGGATGGACATCAAAACTGAATTTTTGATGGTCTGACGAACGGTGTTGTCAAATTTGGAAAGAACCGGGAATACATAGGAAAGAATCATTCCCTCAACCAGCAGAAGTACGATAAAGACATAACGCAGGTAGGTGATGTTTCCGGTCATATTGACTACCAGGTAAAGATCCAGACACAGTATGATCAGGACCGCGAACAGGATGAGCCAGATGGCGGTTGCCTGCTTGAAGTTCTGGCGGAAAGACTTCAGATAACTTCTGGCAGTGTAGGTATCTTCATTTTTTGCCATCTTCAGCGTCACATAGTACATCGCTGTGAAGCTGGCGCCGATTGTGAAGATCGGGATAGATGTAACAATGAACAGAATGTTCAGAATCATCAGATCGAACACACGGCCCATGACCTGGGAAAATTTGCTGTCCAGACTAAAGATATTCATTTTTGTTCCTCTTTTCTCTTTCTTATTATATAGTACAATTGTAACTATGCGGTGAAACGCCAGGCGCCCAATAGCAGAGAACAGCAGCTGTTCCTGATAGTTACAAAAAAATGTTATAGAAAAGTATAACGTTTTTTGCGGGAAAAAGCAAGGAAGAGAATGGGAACTTTGAGATTCGTCAAATTGTATAGTAACAGGGGGAAGATTTAGTCAATCTGTCCATAAGTAAAAAAAATGCAAAAAACCGGATGCAGAATTGACAAGCCGCAGGATGAAAATTTGTGTAATTATGGCATGGTCGAAACGGACAACTTTCGCTATACTATTCACATAAGCAAAAGAGATGCAACCGCAGAACTCAAGTAATAAAACGCATGATATTTTAGGGAGGATATGACAAATGGCAAGCTTATCATTACAGCACATTACCAAGAGATATCCAAATGGTTTTGAAGCAGTTAAAGACTTCAACCTGGAGATCGCTGACAAAGA
>JALEOU010000015.1 GCA_022766945.1 Fusicatenibacter sp.
GTGGTTAGTCTGTTCCCACATCCAGCTTCCTTCAGATTCCACCTCACGATGGACACCCTTGCTTTCGGCTATATCCTTCCCACTGCCGGGCGGACTCGGGACTTTCACCCGTTAGAAACGTGCGCCGCCGGGCGCACAAAGTACAGCCCCGGCGTCACTGAAAACTGGTGTCGGGGCTGTATTTTTGAACTGCGTATTGAAGGAGCGGGAGCGAGTCTGCTTTGAGATCTATTTTCCGGGCAGCAGCTTATTTTGCGCATGTTTCGAGTACTCCGGCAAAGTTCATGGTTCCTCCGAACAGGTCCAGGGCACTGCCAATGGTGACATCCAGACGATTCTGCCCCTCCTGTTTCAGGAGTTCCAGATCGCGGAATGTGCCCACTCCGCCTGCGTAGGTGATGGGAAATCCCTCCATTTTTGCAAGAAGGCGAACCAGGTCGACTTCAATACCCGAAGCTTTTCCCTCCACGTCCACTGCGTGAATCAGAAATTCATCGCAGCTTTCTGACAATTTTGTGAGCAGTTCTTCCGTCAGTTTTTCTTCGGTAAATTTCTGCCAGCGATCTGTGACAATGTAATACCCATCCTCCTTTTTCCGGCAGCTCAAATCCAGTGTGAGACGTTTCTTTCCGACAGTTGTCACCAGTTTTTCCAGATTTTCGTAGTAGATATGCCCATCACGGAAGACATAAGACGTCACGATGACGTGGCTTGCACCGGCAGTGAGAAATTCACACGCATTTTCCGCATTCATACCTCCCCCCACCTGCAGACCGCCCGGATAGGCAGAAAGTGCCAGAAGTGCCTGCCGCTTTGTCTCCGGATAGTATTGTGAGTCTTTGCTGTTCAGGAGTATCACATGTCCTCCGCTGATCTCATGCCGTTTGTAAAGCCGGGCATAAAACGAAGCATCCTGTTCTGCCACAAAATTTTCCTTTGCCTGATCTCCTATATCATTCAGACTGCTGCCAACAATCTGTTTCACTTTTCCATTATGAATATCGATACACGGACGAAATTTCATAGGATCCCTCCTTTTCAAATATGTTCCCCATTATAGCACAAAAAAAAGGTCTGTGTATCTTTTTCACCCAAAGTTCATAATTTGGATTACTGTTCAGAGGTTGAAACAGCCGTGCAAAAATAGAATCTCGAAAGCAGACCCTTGAAAAACGCAGCGGAAGCGAGTCTGCGTCGAGATCTGTTTTCTGATTTCCGCTTCACGGCCGCAGACAAAAAGCAGAATATATGATCGAAAAAAATACCGCCGGCCAAATGGCTGACGGTATTCCTAAAATGCATCAGTCTGCAGCATCCTCAAAAGCTTCCTTTACTTTATCCATGAAGCCTTTCTTCTTTCTGGGCTGTTCCTGATTCGCATCGCTGCTGCCGCTCCCGGCAGGTTTATTTCCGCAGGCTTCATCAAATTCCCGAAGTGCTGCCTTTGCTTTTTCGTTCAGCCTGGTCGGTGTCTGAACTACCAGAGTAACGTAATGATCTCCGCGTACACTGCTGTTGCGCAGGGATGGTACGCCTTTTCCTTTCAAACGTATCTTGGTATCTGTCTGTGTGCCCGGTTTTACTGTATAAAGGACATCTCCGTCCACGGTACTGATCCGGACATCTCCGCCAAGCGCCGCCTGGGCAAACGTAATCGGAGCAGTGGAGAAGATATTCATATCCTGTCTCTGGAAGATTGGATGACGTGCCACCTGTACCTCCACCAGCAAATCTCCTCTCGGTCCACCATTGATGCCCGGCTCACCTTTTTCACGAATACGGATGCTCTGTCCGTCATCAATTCCTGCGGGAACGGATACCTGAATGCGCTTGCGGCTGGAGGTGAATCCGGTTCCGTGACAGGTGGTACATTTTTCGCGGATAATCTTTCCGGTTCCGTTACACTCCGGACAGGTCGTTACATTCCGGACTGAGCCAAACATTGTCTGCTGTGTATAAGTCACCTGACCGGTTCCATTACATTTGGAACAGGTCTCCGGAGATGTACCCGGTTTTGCTCCTGTTCCATGACAATTGGTACAGGTATCTTTCAGATTCAGCTCCAGCTCTTTCTGGCATCCAAACACTGCCTCTTCAAAGGTTACATGAACCACTGCGCGAAGATTTGCGCCCTTCATCGGGCCGTTATTCGCTCTTCTTCTGCTTGTTCCACCGCCGAACAGATCACCAAAAATGTCGCCGAAGATATCGCCCATATCTCCGCCGTTAAAATCGAAACCACCAAAGCCGCCGGCTCCGCCGCCTCCGCCATTTTCAAATGCCGCATGACCAAACTGATCATACTGACGTCTTTTCTCCGGATCACTCAGAATACCATAGGCTTCTGTTGCTTCCTTAAACTTGGCTTCTGCCTCTTTGTCTCCCGGGTTCATATCCGGATGATATTTTTTTGCAAGCTTCCTGTATGCTTTCTTTAATGTGGCATCATCAGCCCCACGATCTACGCCAAGGACCTCGTAGTAATCTCTTTTATCTGCCATATGTTTTCACCTTTCCATGCAAAAATCCTGCGTCTGCCGGTACTTCTTTTTCAAAGATACAGGGGGCGGAAATACTTCCGTCCCCTGCAAATACCAGCCTCACAGGGCTTTTCTTTTGCCTTTTGGCTTATCGATCTGTTTCTTAAACTTCCTTATAGTCAGCATCTACGACATCATCATCGCTGTTTCCGGAAGCACTGCTGCCTGCTCCCATATCCGGGCCTGCTGCACCAGCACCTGCTGCACCCTGGGACTGCTCATAAAGTTTTGCAAACAGTTTCTGAGCGCTATTCATCAGTTTTTCCTGAGCTGCTTTCAGATCTGCAACCTGACTGTCTGTCATGTCATCCGGATTGCATTTTGCAACCAGATCTTTGAGTGCGTTCAGGTCTGCCTGAACTGCAGTCTTGTCATTGCTGTCTAATTTATCGCCAACTTCATCCAGGGCTTTCTCAGTCTGGAATACCATAGAGTCTGCATCGTTGCGGGCATCAATTGCCTCTTTACGCTTCTTATCCTGAGCTTCGAACTCAGCCGCCTCTCTGACTGCCTTATCGATCTCATCATCAGACATATTGGAACCTGCAGTGATTGTAATATGCTGCTCTTTGCCTGTTCCCAGATCTTTTGCAGATACATTTACAATACCGTTGGCATCAATATCAAAGGTAACCTCAATCTGCGGAACACCACGTCTTGCCGGCGGGATTCCATCCAGACGGAACTGACCAAGGGATTTGTTGTCTTTCGCGAACTGACGCTCGCCCTGTACGACATTGATGTCTACTGCAGTCTGATTATCAGCTGCTGTGGAGAAGATCTGGCTTTTCTTGGTCGGGATCGTTGTGTTACGCTCGATCAGACGGGTTGCAATGCCTCCCATTGTCTCGATGGACAGAGAAAGCGGAGTAACATCCAGCAGAAGGATGTCGCCTGCGCCTGCATCGCCTGCCAGCTTACCGCCCTGTACGGACGCACCAAGTGCTACACACTCATCCGGGTTCAGGCTCTTACTCGGCTCATGTCCGGTCAGCTGTCTTACCTTATCCTGTACTGCCGGGATACGGGTAGATCCACCAACCAGAAGGACTTTGGAAAGCTCGGATGCATTCAGTCCTGCATCAGAAAGTGCACGGCGTACCGGTTCTGCAGTCTTCTCCACCAGATCATGGGTCAGCTCATCAAATTTTGCTTTGGTGAGGTTCATATCCAGGTGTTTCGGTCCATCTGCAGTTGCAGTGATGAACGGCAGGTTGATATTGGTAGTTGTTGCGCTTGACAGCTCTTTTTTCGCTTTCTCAGCTGCCTCTTTGATACGCTGCAGAGCCATCTTATCATTGGAAAGGTCTACACCTTCCTGTTTTCTGAACTCAGACAGAATATAGTCTGTCACTTTCTGGTCGAAATCATCGCCGCCCAGACGGTTATTTCCTGCAGTAGCCAGAACCTCGATTACGCCATCGCCAATCTCAATGATGGAAACATCAAATGTACCGCCGCCCAGGTCATATACCATGATCTTCTGCTCTTTCTCATTGTCAAGGCCATAAGCCAGTGCTGCTGCCGTCGGCTCGTTGATGATACGTTTTACATCCAGACCTGCAATCTTTCCGGCATCCTTGGTTGCCTGGCGCTGTGCATCATTAAAATAAGCCGGTACTGTGATAACTGCTTCCGTTACTTTCTCGCCAAGATAGTTCTCTGCATCACCTTTCAGCTTCTGAAGGATCATTGCGGAAATTTCCTGCGGAGAATATTTCTTTCCGTCAATGTCAACTTTATAATCAGAACCCATTTCACGTTTGATGGAACGGATGGTCTTCTCAGCATTGGTAACTGCCTGACGTTTTGCCGGCTCACCTACCAGACGGTCTCCGTTTTTTGTAAATGCTACGATAGAGGGTGTTGTTCTCTCGCCTTCTGCGTTTGCGATAACGGTCGGCTTTCCACCTTCCATAACAGCTACACAGCTATTTGTTGTACCTAAGTCAATACCTATGATCTTGCTCATTGTTTATTCCTCCTCAATGAATATACTAAATAAAATGAATTACCTGCTGTTTTCCCGCCCTATGAGCGGATCTATCAGAAATCAAGGCCGGTATCATACTTTAATTGGCCACCTTGACCATACTGTGACGGACTACTGTTTCTTTGTATTTGTAGCCCTTCTGAAATTCTTCTACGATGATGTTCTCATCGACTGTCTCATCCTCCACATGCATCACTGCATTGTGCAGATTCGGATCAAATTCTTTGCCGACTGCTTCGATTACCGTAACTCCCAGATCTTCCAGAGTTTTCGTAAGCTGCTTATATACCTTATTCATACCATCGGCGAACGGATCTTCCTCCGGATGTTCCACCGTGGCCAGACCACGTTCAAAATTATCCACAACCGGGAGAATCTTCTCCACAATATCCCGTGCACCGATTGCATACATGTTTGCTTTTTCTTTCTCGGTACGCTTGCGGAAATTATCAAATTCCGCCATCTGTCTCGTCAGTCGATCGGTGAGTTCCTCGATTTTCTCATCCTTCTTATCTTTTTTCTTCTTGAAGAACTTCCTCTCTTTGCCCTCATCCGATGCTTCTTTCTGACTGTCCCCGTCTGTTTTCGAAGATGTCATTTCCTCTTCTGCGGCATTCGGTGTTTCCGTTTCGCCTTTGCTTTCGTTTTCCTCTCCCGTCTGCTCTTCACTCAGAATCGCATCCACGTCAGCTTTATCTGCTTCCTGTTCCATTTCTTTTTCTATGTCACGTGTGGGTTCTTCCATGTTTTCCTCTGCTTCCTTTTTCTTTTCTTCCTCCATGATCTCATACCACCTTTCTACGTATTCGTATCCGGCTTCTTAAAGACGGAGTCCAGCTGAACTTTTAATGTTTTCAGATTATCTACCACATTTTCATAATCCATTCTCTTGGGACCTACGATCGCAATCGTTCCTTTCATTCCATTTCCCATATCATAAGTAGTAGTCACAACACTGCAGTCACGGAATGGTTCCAGAGTAGATTCATTTCCAATGTATACCTGGATTCCGGTGTTTTCCTTTTCCTCTGCGACGGTGCCTCTGAGCATGTCGACCAGCTTCTGCCGTTCCTCAAAGGTGGAAATCAGCTGACTGGCTCTGCTTCGGTCTGACAACTCCGGATATTTGAAAATGTTGGTTGCGCCGCTGGTGTAGATCGGCATATCCTCTTCACTGACAGCTATGGCTTCTGCCACCGCATCCACCACCTGACTGATCACACCGGAGTGGATGCCTGCCTGCTCTTTTAATTTTTTGATAATTCCCAGATTAATTTCCTCAATCGTAAGGCCGTTCAGCTGGGTATTCAAAAGCAGGTTCAGTTTTAATATCTGTTCATCGTCGATGGTCTCATCCAGGTCGATAATCTGATTCTTCACCAGATTTCCTTCCACTACGATGACGGCCAGCACCTGATCTTCATTCACTTTGGAAAGCTGTATGAACTTTACCTTATTATGATGATATTCAGGGCCTGTGATCAACGTTGCATAATTTGTTGATGAAGCCAGAAGCTTTACCACCTGCTGGAGCACTTTCTCCATATGATCGGTTCTCTCGATTACCATCGATTTAATATCTGCGATCTCCTGCTCCTTCTCTTTCATCAACTCATCTACATAGAGGCGATAGCCCATATCTGAAGGAATGCGTCCGGCGGAAGTGTGAGGCTGTATAATGTAACCCATCTCTTCCAGATCCGACATTTCATTCCGAATTGTGGCGGAGCTTAAATTCAAATCCGTGTACTTGGAAATCGTTCTGGAACCTACCGGCTCGCCGGTTTCCAGATAAGTCTGGATAATGGCTTTCAGTATTTTTTTCTTTCGCTCATCCAATTCCACATCCATCTTCTTAAGCTCCTCTCTTCTCTGTCGACCCCTTTCGCAATTGCTTCCGGGACTCGGCTCGGATGATTTAGTATTGTTAGCACTCGTTTCAATGGAGTGCTAACATCTATGTTCTTAAGATAGCACTCCATTATTTGTTTGTCAACACTTTTTACCAGTTTTTCCATGAAGAAATTGTGAAAAAAAGTTACAGTTCAGCCAGGTAGCAAATGAAGAGAAACCAAAACAGGCCAGTCAGGAAAAAACTGGCCTCCCTTCATGTAG
>JALEOU010000027.1 GCA_022766945.1 Fusicatenibacter sp.
GTACATCCGGTAACCGGATTCATTGACAAAGCTGGGCTTCAAGAGCCCCTTTTTGTCATAATAGCGGATGGTTCGGATGGTCACATGGGCCATCCTTGCAAATTCGCCGGTTGTATAATAACGCTCCATAACCACCGCTCCTGTTCTCTCTTTGAAGAGCTGTTCCGTCTTTATTTCAAGTCTGCTTCTTCCAGGCGCTCTCCATACATTTTTTCAAAATAATTCTGATACTCTCCGCTGATGATGTGCTTCCACCAGTCTTCATTGTCCAGATACCACTCGATCGTCTGAGCAATACCGGTATCAAAGGTATATTTCGGTTTCCAGCCAAGCTCTGTCTCAATCTTGGTGGGATCAATTGCGTATCTTCTGTCATGTCCCGGGCGGTCTGCCACGTATTTAATCAGAGATTCCGGCTTGTTTAAAGCTTTCAGAATGGTCTGAACCACCTGAAGGTTGGTCCGCTCGTTGTGTCCGCCGATGTTATATACTTCGCCGACTCTTCCGTTGTGAATAATCAGATCGATGGCCTCACAGTGATCTGACACATGGAGCCAGTCTCTGACATTCTGTCCGTTTCCATACACCGGAAGTTCCTCATCTGCCAGCGCACGGCTGATCATCAGTGGAATCAGCTTCTCCGGAAAATGATACGGTCCGTAATTATTGGAACATCTGGAGATCGTTACCGGAAGGCCAAACGTCCGGTAATATGCCAGGACAAACAGATCCGCACTTGCTTTCGAGGAGGAATACGGGCTGGAAGTATGAATCGGCGTCTCCTCTGTAAAGAACAGATCCGGGCGGTCCAGCGGAAGATCTCCATATACTTCATCGGTAGATACCTGATGATATCTCTTTACACCGTATTTTCTGGAAGCATCCAGAAGCACACGGGTACCCATCACATTCGTCTGAACAAAAATTCCCGGGTCCGTGATGGAACGGTCTACATGGCTCTCAGCTGCGAAATTGACAACAATATCAAATCTTTCTTTTTCGAACAGATCCATAATAAACGGCTCATCCGCGATATCACCCTTCACAAAATGATAATTCGGCTTATCCTCCACCGGTTTTAAGGTCTCCAGATTTCCGGCATAGGTCAGAAGATCCAGATTCACGATCTCATAGTCCGGATATTTATTTACCATATGATGCACAAAATTTCCGCCGATAAAACCGGCGCCTCCAGTTACCAATACTTTCATAATCCATCTCTCCTGTTTTCTTCATTGTTATCTACACTATAAAGGGTGACGCTGCGTCACGGTCAAGCACTTTTTTTATGAAGTCTGAATACCAGTGCAATCGGCGCGGAACCTCCTCTGCGCCCGGATGGTACCTTGACGCGGATACCGTTTTTCGTGTTCGCCCAGGTTAACTCCTCACCGCTATCCAGCAGCGTAATCTTTTCCACCGGCTGCGTGTAAGGAATCTCAACATAGGGTTCCACCGATTCCTGCTGCTGCGGATAAAGACGGATCGCATATACAAAATCGTCTTTTTGGGTAAAGGAAATCGTTCCGCTCTGATAAGGTGCACAGATCCTTGTCCCGTAAATCGCTTCTCCATAGGTTTTCAGCCAGGCGCCCAGACCATACAGGCTTTCCATTGCCTCCATGGGAATCCTTCCATCCGGCTGCGGACTCACATTCAGTGCCAGATTGCCTCCTTTTGCCACAATTCCTACCAGGGTATTGACCAGTTCCCGCGGAGTTTTATACTGATCCGCATACTGATAGGTAAAATCCCCTCCAAGGCAAAGGCAGCTTTCCCATGGCACAAAAAGAGGTTCCTCCGGAACACACATCTCCGGCGTCACGTAGTTTTCATATTCCCCGCCGATGGTCCGGTCCACAGACAGCAGCCACGGCTGAATCTTTCTCGCCTCATCCACGATCTCTCCAAGGCGGATATCCTGTCCGCCACGTCGGCTTACCCATCCGGCATCAAACCAGAGAATATCCAGTTTTCCATAATTTTCACACAATTCCATTACCTGGTTTTTTGTGTACTGAATAAAGTTTTCC
Source organism: Fusicatenibacter sp. (assembly GCA_022766945.1). GTDB lineage: Bacteria > Bacillota > Clostridia > Lachnospirales > Lachnospiraceae > Fusicatenibacter. The sequence goes on from JALEOU010000027.1 coordinate 2,034, forward strand.
CATCGAACAGGATCCTGTTTCGGATCATACATCGGACCGCGGTTCGTCGGTCTGGCATCCTTTATTTCCGGTGTGCGGTAATAAGGCGTATGCCAGTCTGCCTTGGAAAAATAAGCGCCGATTCCCAGTCCCTGCTCGCGAAAAGCGTTAAACATACTCTTCACGATATCTGCATGCCGGTTGGTATGGTACGGGCAGTCCGGTGCTGTCACTTTATAATCCGTATAGTTCGAATCCCAAAGGCAGAAGCCATCGTGATGCTTCGTCGTCAGCAGCAGATACCGAAACCCGCAGTCCTTTGCCATCTGTGCCCATTCCTCCGGCTGAAAACGAATGGGATTAAACGATTTGTTCAGATCGTAGTACTGCCGTTTGAATTCTTCCATATCTTCTGTCCAGTTGATCTGATGTCTGGACCAGTCTCCATCCTCATCGCTGAGCGCCCAGGATGCAACGATTCCGGGCTGACAGTACAATCCCCAGTGCATCATCAGCGCCAGTTTCTGATCCTGGAACCATTCCAGCTGCCGGCAGACTTGTGGATCTTTTGGCGGCACATAATCCCTTGCCGCGCTGTAATTATGTACACCCTGCTGTACAATCTCTTCTGCTTCTTCCATGCTCATTTCTGTTTTTCCTCCCCTGATTTTCATCTTAAGAATGCATCTTTTTCGCATTTCATAGGCATTATAGGGATAATGGGACAAAAAATCAATGGTTTCCTGAAAAAATTCATCAGGTCGTTTTAGACTGGTTACTGTTCAGAAATACCAGATGATCGGAATCGGAAAATTCTTCGCTGTAATGAAACAGGGCACAGGGGAATTCACGGATTTTCAGGAGGTCTGTTACCTGGTTTTCCGCAAGATACCGCACCATCTCTCCCCTTGCCATCTTTGCGAGAGTTCCTTTCTGATGAATTTTTCCATTCTGCAGTTCTCCGAAAATGACGGTTATCATATGATCCTCCGGTCTCAGATAAGGTTCTATGCATTTTGCATATTCTTTGGATGCCAGGTTCAGAATGATTCCGTCTTCCTCCCACACTGCCTCATACAGACGGTTTCCCCAAAACTCATACAGATTTTTCCTGTTTTCCACTTTCAGTGCCGCCTGCATCTCCAGCCGGTAAGGGGTTACTCCGTCAAAAGGCGCCAGAACTCCATAAAACCCGGATAAAATCCGCAGATGATCCCGCAGATAATCCAGTGCTGCAGCTGTGAGTACGCCAGCTGCCATATGCTGGTACTGCAGCCCTTCGTAGGCAAAAAGTGCGGGTGTCAGGTTCTGCTCCAAATCCATCTCTTGAAGACGCCGGTAATTCTCCTGTGCCAGCTTGTTATTGCATTTCCACAGTTCCTGCAATTCCCCGAACGATTTGCCGCAAAGCAATCTGTGCAGCAGCTTCGTATCTTCCAGGAAAACGGGAAGCTGCTCTGCCACAAAATCATCATTTCTCACATTCATCTTCTTGGCTGGTGATAGGATAATCTTCATCTATAACTCCCTTAACATCTCGGCCGGATTCTCCGCCGCCTTCACTTTGCCGAACGCTTTCACAATGATCCCGTTTTCATCGATCAGATAGGTTGTCCGCACAACACCCATGGTAACTTTCCCATAGTTTTTCTTTTCTTTCCAGACATCATAGGCCTGGATTGCCTGCAGCTCCGTATCCGAAAGCAGAGTAAACGGAAGGCCATACTTCTCCTCAAATTTCTTATGAGATGCCACACTGTCTTTGCTGACTCCAAGGATGACTGCACCCTTTTCTGCAAACTGCGGGTATAATTCGCCAAATCCACATGCCTGCTTTGTGCAGCCGGATGTAAGATCTTTCGGATAAAAATAAAGAATCACTTTTTTGCCAAGATACTCTTCCAATGTATGGCAAACGCCATTCTGATCCGGCAGGGAAAACACCGGCGCTTTTGTTCCAGGTTCTAACATTTTGCATTCCTCCCATCCTGCTGTTTATACAGAGTGTAGCATGCAAAATCCGAAAAATCAATGCATCTGCACCGGGATCTGTTTTCTGCACAGCGTCCGCTGCCGCAATTGTTATACGCCGCCGGAACAGTATCCCTGCTTCAGGCTGAGAAGTACCGTAAGCCCAACCGGAAACGCAATGATACCGACAATACCTGCTGCTTTCAGACCGAGATACATCGCAAGAAGGGTTGCCAGCGGATGCAGACCGATTTGTCTGCCGACCAGATGCGGCTCCAGAATATTGCGGATTACCGTGATGATCAGATACAAAACCAGGATACCAATTGCCAGGGAGGTTTCTTTTGTCATCAGAAGAAAAATGGCCCAGGGAATGAGAATTCCCCCGGTTCCAAGCACAGGAAGTATGTCGAAAGCAGCGATCATAAGTCCAATCAGTGCAGCATACGGAATTCTAAGGATCAGAAAGCCAAGCGTCAGTTCCAGAAACGTGATCAGAAATAACAATGTATAGGATTTCAGATAGATCAAAAGTGCATTTTTTACATATAGTTCAATTTTTTCGATGACCAGCCGCTGTTTTACCGGCAGATGCTCTCTGAAAAATGCGATTATCCCATCATAATCCAGTGTAATAAAAAAAGTGGCAATCACTGTAATGGCAATCTGAACCATACAATTTGGAATCCGAACAAGGCCTTCCGAGATACATTTTATGAGCCCAATGGAAAACTCTGTGATCTGCTTTTCCATGTTCTCAATAAAATTCTGAATCATACTATTGATATCGGAAGACATCTCCACACTGACTCCCGATGCGGCCAGTTCCACACGACGGGAAACTCTTTCCAAAAATGGAAGCACGGTTGTTTCATAGAATGCAGGTGCCGCGTCGATCAGATGGCCTGCCGCTTCCAGCAGTTTGATACTGAAAAAAACTACTGCAGCAAACAACAGAAAATAAAAGAGTCCAACAAAGATCGCCAGCAGGATTCTTTTCTTTCTCCGTGATATTTTTCCAAATCTTTTCACCGGCATCTGAAGGAGAAAAGATACAAAAAACGCAATCAGAAAAGGCATAACAAGAGGAAGAAGGTAACGGCATACTCCCAGCAAAATTCCAAGAAGCAGCAGATAATAAAGCAAATTGATCAGAAATTGTTTCTTTTTCTCCATGCGCTTCTCCTCTCTTATGGATCCTTCCCCCATTTTCTTTTTTAACGGAAATATCTGCTTACGCATGCGAGCATGCTTTACCTCCTGGCAGCCATACGGGATTTTTATAGTAAAATTATGCTCTGTTTTTCTCTATTCTATGCCAGCGAACCATCTTCCAATTCGCAAAATTTCCATAGAACAGCCCCCATTCCCAAACGCAAAAAGATCCACCGGATCTTTTGCCGCATGCATGGCAATAAAAAACAGCCTTGCTCTCAGTGCGAGGGCCAGGCTGCTCCATCTTTTCCTATTAAAAACGATTGACCACATGAAGCGGTGTTTTGCCGTCTGCCACATCACGAATCGCTTTCCAGATCATCGCATAACCTCTTCGAAAACTTGATGCGGTAATACCGCCGATGTGGGGGCTGAACAGCAGCTTTCGCTGTATTTCTTCCGGCTGATTCACCAGAATATGATCGGTCTGTACCGGTTCGAATTCCAGAGTATCCAGTCCTGCCATCGCCAGCTTACCGCTTTTCAGCGCGCGTACGATCGCTGCAGAATCTGCCACTTCTCCGCGTGCTGTATTGATAAAATACGAGCCATCCTGCATTTTCTCAAAAAACGCATCATTCGCCATATGGTAAGTGTTCTCTGTCACAGGCACATGCATGCTGATCATATTACAGGTGGAAAGCAGTTCATCCAGCGGAAGATAGGATGCCCCGTATTCCTTCTCCGTTTCTTTTGTTTCCGGTGTTCTTTTATAGTAATAGACTTTTGCATGGAAAGCATTCAGAAGCTTCGCCAGACTTTTGGCAATATCGCCAAAGCCGATCAGTCCAACCTGGCAGTCTGCAAGTTCCAGCAAATTTCCCTGTTTCATATAATTTTCTTTTTTGATAATCTGATTTCCGTCATAAACCGCCTGGTCCCCGTTTTTTACATCACGCAGAACCCCCAGCATCAGCAGGATCGTCTGTTCTGCCACTGCAGAAGCATTCATTCCCTGACAGTTGCACACAAACACCCGTTTTCCGCTTGCGGCATTCAGATCGATTCCATTATAACCAACCCCTTCTGAATGAATCATCTTAAGTTCCGGCATGCCATTGATCACCTCTTTTGTGATCGCTGCCATGGCATCGGCCACAATCACCTGTGCATCCGCTGCGCACCTAAGATACTGTTCCGCAGGCAGGCCCATGGGAAGATCCACCAGTTCGATGGTATCCATAAGCCCAGGATCAGCGGCGTATCGTTCCATATTTCCTGCTTTTCCGACGTGCAACACTTTCAATGCCATAAAAACCCCTCCTTGATTCTAAACTGCATGATTCCTTCATTTCCATCCGGCTTTCCTGCATGTCACGAAATAATACGGCACTTCAAACACCAGCATCACCGTCCATCCGATGGCGCAGGCGAACGTAATACCGACCATTCCGATCCTGGGTGCGAGAAGATACGTAAATAAGGTGCGAAAGGAAATCTGAATCGTCGTACCGATAATCGTGGTATACATTTTTCCGACACCACGGAAAAATCCCTGGAATACATTCGTCATGGCAGGCCACAGATAGAAGAATGCCATATACATCAGATAAGTGCTGCCAAGGCTGATAACCTCTTTGGCTCCCTCTCCGGTTACAAAAAGAGAAACGATCGGCCTCCGGAAGCATGCGGTGATCGTTCCAATGATCACCCAGTAGCCAATCTCCAGGACAATTCCGGCGCGGAATCCCGGCCGGATTCGCTCCTTTTTCCCGGCTCCCCGATTCTGCGCAAGAAACGTGGAGACTGCCGAGGCAATTCCCTGCTCCGGGATGCACGCAAAATCATCCATCTTCGTCACCGCCTGAAAAGCCGCAATCACATTAACTCCCAGTGCATTGACCTGCCCCTGTATCAACAGCTTTCCGATGGGCTGCACAGCCTGCTGAAATGCGGTGGGACCTCCGTAGCTGAGGATTTTTTTCAGCATAGACCGATGAATCTTCCACTGATTCTTCTGCGGCCAGAGTTCTCTTTCCCCGGTCAGCATATAGCGGCATGCAAGAATGGCGGAGACAGCTTCCGCGACAACGGTTGTCACGGCACTGCAGACAATGCCAAATCCAAAAATTCCAAGAAAGATCAGATCCAGAACCGCATTTAAAATCGCGGAAAAAGCCAGAAATTTCAGCGGTGTTTTGGAATTTCCCACACTTTTCAGGCCGGCAGACAACGCATTGTAGAAAAAAGTAAAAGGCATCCCAAGGAAAGTGATCCGAAGATAGGTCACCGTGATCCCATGGATCTCTTCCGGAACTGCCATCAGATGCAGCATCTGTGGAGAAATCAGGATACAGACAGCCGAAATCGCCAGAGAGACCGCCGCTCCGGACAAAAGCATGGTCGCCATGGCCCTGCGAAGCATATCATAATCTTTCGCACCAAAGTATTCACTCATCAGAATACCGGCACCGATACACAACCCCGTAATTGCCAGAATCACCAGGTTCATAATCGGGCCTGCGATTCCCTCGGCGGCCAGAGCTTCCCTGCCGATAAAGCGGCCTGCAATCATCGAATCAATCGCGTTATATGCCAGCTGCAGCCAGTTTCCCAATAATAGCGGAAGCGCATATCTCCAAAGATGAGAATATGTGCTTCCGGTTGTCATATCCTGCATTTCTCTTTCGCCATCCATTTCCTTTGATCTTTTGAAAGTATATCACACTCCCTGCTGAACTGACAATCGAAATATTACTTTCCAGGCAACAACGTTTCGTGTGATCTCTGTACAGTAACAGGCAATAATTTATTGACACCTCTGCAGTTCAAGGTGTATACTATAAGAGTTTAACGGCACTTTGCTCCTTTAAAGTGCCGCATTTACCAGAGGATACTTAGGAAGGCATACTGAAAAGATTACAAAAACAGGGAGGATTTTAAAATGAAACTCAAAAAAGTATTGGCATGTTCTCTTACAGCAGCTATGGTTTTGTCACTGGCTGCCTGCGGAAGCAGCTCTTCTGATTCCAAGAGCACCGCTTCCACCGCAGACGGAAGTTCTGCTGTTGCTGACAGTTCTGCAGCTTCTGATTCTTCTGCAGATCCATCAGAAGATTCCGCTGCAGATTCCGGAAAAACTTATCGCATCGGTATTCTGCAGCAGTTGGAGCATCCGGCTCTCGACGCCGCAACCGAAGGCTTCCAGGACGCATGCAAGGAGCTGTTCGGCGAAGACAACGTTTCTTTTGATGTACAGAACGGCCAGGGTGAACAGGCAAACTGCGCTACCATCGCAAACAACTTTGTTGCAGACAATGTTGATCTGATTCTTGCAAACGCTACCACTGCACTTCAGTGTGCCGCTGCTGCTACCGATCAGATTCCGATCCTTGGAACTTCTGTTACCGATTATGCAACTGCTCTGGATATCTCTGACTGGACAGGCGCTACCGGCGTTAACATTTCCGGTACTTCTGACCTGGCTCCGATCGATAAACAGGAAGATATGCTGGTAGAACTGCTTCCGGATGTCAAGACCGTCGGCATTCTTTACTGCTCCGCAGAGCCGAACTCTGAATATCAGGCAAAACTGTTTGAGGCAGCTCTCGAAGAAGACGGTATCGCATACAAAGAGTTTACCGCTGCAGATTCCAACGAAGTACAGTCTGTTGTTACTGCTGCCGTTTCTGAGGTAGATGCTCTGTACGTTCCGACAGACAATACCATGGCTTCCAGCACTGAGATCATCAACAATATCTGTCTGCCGGAAAAACTCCCGATCATCGCAGGTGAGCAGGGTATCTGTACCGGATGCGGTATCGCCACTCTGTCCATCAGCTACTATGATATCGGATACAAAGCAGGCCAGATGGCTTACGATATTCTGGTAAATGGTGCTGACATCACCACCATGGCAATTGAGAGTGCTCCGGAAGTTACCAAGATGTACAATGCCGCAATCTGCGAAGAGCTTGGCATCACAGTTCCGGATGATTACACTGCAATCGAAGAGTAATCCGATATAAAACGAAAAGTTTTTGTCCTGAAGCAGGACTGCTGTCCCGGATTCCCATAATCCGGGGCAACAGTCCTTGTTCTGTATTTATTCCTGTTCTGTTATTTCATCAGAACAGAAAGCAAAAGAAGAAAAGAGAAAGGAAATCTCGACATGATTATGACATATTTCTCATCCCTGAACCCGATGTCTCTTGTCCGGGCTCTTCCCGGTAATGTTGCGCAGGGAATTATCTGGGGAATCATGGCCATCGGAGTTTACATCACTTACCGGATCCTGGATTTTGCGGATCTGACCGTCGACGGTTCTCTTGCAACCGGCGGTGCCGTGGCCGTAATGCTGATCCGGGGCGGTATGGACCCGACAGTGGCACTTGTCTTTGCCTTTGCAGCCGGAATGCTGGCCGGGCTGGCAACCGGTCTTTTGCATACGGCACTTGGAATTCCCGGAATTCTTGCCAGTATTCTGACTCAGATCAGTCTGTATTCTGTCAATCTTGGAATCATGGGAAAATCCAATCAGGCAATCAATGTCGGTCAGTACAAACTGTTTGCCTCTCTTCGTTATGTCACAGGAGACAACAGTCTTCTGTTTTTTGCAAAACTGATTCTTTTCTGTCTGGTATTGATCGCCATCATTTACTGGTTCTTCGGAACCGAACTGGGTTCTTCCATCCGGGCAACCGGCTGTAATCAGCAGATGGCCCGTGCCCAGGGAATCAATACCAGTTTCAACAAAGTGCTTGCTCTGATGATCTCCAACGGACTGGTAGGACTGTGCGGCGGAATCTATGCACAGTATCAGGGAGCGGCAGACGTCAACATGGGCCGCGGTGCCATCGTCATCGGACTGGCTGCAGTCATCATCAGTGAAGTTTTATTCGGCAAACTTTATGCCGGGAGAAAATTTGCCTTTGCCTATACGCTCGGTGCTGTGATCCTCGGTGCAATTATTTATTACATCGTCATCGCCCTCGTACTCTGGCTGAAGATGCCTTCTGACTATATGAAGCTGTTCTCCGCGGTAGTCGTGGCATGTTTCCTCGCAGTTCCTTATCTGAAAGAGACCTATTTCAAGAAACGGAGGACGGTATAAGATGGGATACATGTTGGAAATTCAGAATATACATAAAACCTTTAATCCCGGAACAATCAACGAAAAAGTAGCTCTGAATGGTGTCAATCTGAATCTGAATCCGGGTGATTTTCTCACCATCATCGGAGGCAACGGCGCCGGTAAATCCACCACGCTGAATGCCATTGCCGGAACCTGGCCCGTGGATGACGGAAAAATTATTGTAGACGGTGTGGATATTACCAGATTATCCGAACATAAAAGAGCGGCTTACCTGGGTCGTGTTTTTCAGGATCCGATGACCGGAACAGCCGCTACCATGTCCATTCAGGAAAATATGGCAATTGCAGCCCGCAGAGGGGAACGCCGTGGCCTGGGATGGGGCATTACCAAAAAAGAGAGGGAACACTACAAAGAACTGCTCAAAGAACTCGGGCTTGGACTGGAAGATCGTCTCACCACCAAAGTAGGACTTCTCTCAGGAGGACAGCGGCAGGCCATCACTCTTCTGATGGCTTCTCTGAAAAAACCCAAATTGCTGCTTCTTGATGAGCACACCGCAGCGCTGGATCCGAAAACAGCAGCCAAGGTGCTGGAGATTTCCGATAAAATCATTCAGGAAAATCAGCTGACCGCCATGATGGTCACCCATAACATGAAAGATGCCATTGCTCACGGCAACCGTCTGATCATGATGCACGAAGGCCATATCATCTACGATGTTGCAGGGGAAGAAAAGAAAAACCTGAAAGTATCCGATCTGCTGAAGAAGTTTGAAGAAGCCAGCGGCGGAGAATTCGCAAATGACCGCATGATCTTATCCTGAATATAAAAAAGCGCAGACAGGACTTATCGCCTGTCTGCTTTTTTTCGCAATTATTCTGTTGCATCCTTTCCGCTCTGTAATCCGATCCAGGGGCCCGATTGTTCCGCAGAGCAGCGGTGCCTTTGGATCATTGTTTCCTCCCTGGTACTCTTATCTTATCATGTCCAGCACTTCCCGGATCTCCCATCGCTTCGCAGTGAGAATCTTTGCGTTCTCCCCGATCACTTCCCGGAGAATGCGAAGTTCCACCTGCTGCCGGTGCCTGAAATGTGCAGTCAGATCCTCAAATTTCTCACACCCGTGCTGCAATCCGTAGGGAGAATTTTTCAGATATCCCATCATCAGTTCATACCAGATTTCTCTGCCCTGAAGATCCGCGCGCTCTTTTTGTATGATTCTCGTACTCTCTTCGATCTGGTCACTGTACAGATAGAGCAGCAAAAAAGAATCCCGTCTGATGTTCTGATAAAGGCGCCGGTAAAACTCCACAATCTCATCGTCGCAGAAGTTATGAAACAGGATCAGCTCTTCCACAAGATTCTGCAGAAATGCACATTCGAAAAGATAGCCGGTATCCGAAAACTGCCGGTATCTCGCTGTGATGATCTCTTCTTGTTCCTGAATGCTCTTTCTCCCGTTGTAGATTTCAAATCGCTCAAAATCCCTGTGAAATCCCGGAAGATCGGTAAGTATTTTCGTGTAGGTTACCACATAATGACAGCCTTCTCTTACAGTATTTTTCCGGAGCTCCTGCCGAATCGGATCATACTTTTGAAGCATCTGTTCGTACTCTTTCTCTGTCATCCAGGCGCACCATGCCAGATCAACCGGAGAATAATCCCCTTCACGGCACACCGTTCGCCCCGGAAGATTCAAACAGAGGCTTTGAAGCAGGGTGGATTTCCCCATCCCCTGAATCCCTTCAATAAAAATATTGTTCATCGATTCTCTTCCTCCCGTTTTCTCCTCACAGTGTTGTTCGTCCGGACTTGTTTTTTTTGCGGAATCGTGATAATTTTCGTTGCGATATTCTCACGAAATCTGCGGTCATGCTCCACAAACAGCAAAGTTGGCTGGTATTCCAGAAGCAATTTCTCAATCTGCATTCTGGAAAAGACATCAATGTAATTCAATGGTTCGTCCCATACATACAAATGTGCCGGCGTCAGCAGACTTTGCGCCAGGAGCACTTTCTTTTTCTGCCCCTCCGAATATTCCTCCATCGGCTTCTCAAACTGAACCGGATCCAGATCCAGTTTCCGTAAAATGGTGCGGAATAAACTCGGATTCAGATTCTGTTCCCTGCAAAAATCGGAGATTCTTCCATGCAGCATTGAGGTATCCTGACTCACATAGGAAACGACCAGACCGGATGCAGTTTCACAGATTCCCGTCTCAGTCACTGGCAAAGCATGTGCCCGATTTCCAGCCTTCCATAAAATCTGTTTCATCAAAGTGGACTTACCGCATCCATTTGCACCATGGATTGCAACCCGCTCTCCTCTTTCAATCGTAAAGGTCAGATCCGTAAACACCGGATTTTCCCCATCCTGATATCGGACTCCGTATTTCTGCAGATTCACCAGTACCTGCTTATGGTGGGTCCGTGTTACCAGTTTCAGGTCCACCGTTTCTTCAATATCAGAGAGCAGTCCTTCTTTTTCCTCAATCTCCCGCTGTACCCGTTTTTCCATCTGTTTCACACGATTCTGCATCTTTTTTGTCTTCGCTCCGATATATGCTCTCGTATCTATCGACCGGTCATGTTCTTCCACAGGATGAAACCCTATTTTTGTCCGCTCATTATTCTCTGCCCACTTCATCGTACGCTCGGCAGCCTGTTTTAGTTTCCCGATCTCTTTTCGATGTTTTTCATCTTCTTCTCTTCGGAACTGATCCATGCGCTGTTTATTCTCCCACCAGCTGGAGAAATTGCCCGATTGTATTTCCAGTGTCTTCCGATTCAGCACAAGCACATGGTCAATACAGGCATCCAGAAGATCTCTGTCATGGGAAACCAGAAGAAATCCTTTTTTCGATGCCAGATATTTTTTGACACACTCTCTGGCTGACTCATCCAGATGATTCGTGGGCTCATCGATCAGCAGGAAATCATTCTCCCCGGAAAACAAAATGGCGAGCAAAACTTTCGTGCGCTCCCCCGGGCTTAGCGTTTGAAACGGCCGGTATAAGATCCGGGCACTCTCCGAGAGCTGTTCCAGTTCGCAGATCACCCTCCACAGTTCACATCCTGTTTTGATCTCCTCTGCGAACTCTGCGGCAGAACACTGCAGCTGTTCTTCGGATATCGGATAGGGAAAATAATCAAATACCGCCGTTGTGCTTATCGTTCCCTGATACTGATATTTTCCAAGCAGCAAATTGAGAAAAGTCGTCTTTCCCTTTCCATTGCGCCCGATCAGTCCCAGTTTCCAGTCCGTATCAATCAGAAAAGAAACATTCTCAAAAACATTGTCATAGCTGCCATCGTAGCCAAACGTCAGCTGATTTACACTAATTTGTGCCATCTGCACCTCTCCTCTCAAAGTTTTAAGAACTCCGCTGCCAAACAGCTCTGTTACGTATCTCAAACCTCATACCGGAGAAATGCTCCATCCTTTTGGGGGCTGGAAGGCAAATCTCTGCAAAAGATACAGCATTTTTAAATGATTGCACGCAAAAAGAGAGGTTATGAGAACATAATCCACTTTTGGCAACAAAACCAGGCAGCACGAGATTCCTCCTCTGCGCTGCAAAATGATTTTATTTACTCAAAAGTTGATTATCTTCTCATTTTTTCACCTCTCTTCCAAAACTGGACTTATCTTAGCATCTTCCTTTTCACTTGTCAATACTTTGGTACCTGCGAAAATAGGGTCTTCTCAAAAACGGTCAACGGTATATAATAAGAATTGACCGGTACGGTTAAAGATGAGGAGGGCACTATGAATGAACGTTTCTATTCGCTCCCTGCCAGGAAGCAGGAAGCGATCATCAATGCGGGATTTCGCGTTTTTTCACAGAATTCCTATAAGAAAAGTCCGATGAGTGAAATCGCAGACGCCGCAGGTATCAGTAAATCTCTGTTGTTCCACTATTTTGAGAACAAAAAAGAACTCTATCTGTTCCTGTGGAAAAAATGCGCAGACATCACCATGGAAACCTTACAGAAAAGCGGTTGTTACGATCAACAGGATCTGTTTGATGCGATGTATCTGGGGCTGAAAGCAAAAGCAGCAATTATGCGCCAGTATCCGAATCTGGGCGCGTTTGTCCTGAAAGCCTATTATGAGAAGGATCCCGCTGTCCATACGGAAATCCAGGAGAGCATCGCAGAACGTGCCGCATTTAAGACAAATGCGAAACTTTTGAATTTTGATCCGGATCAGTTTCTTCCCGGTCTGGATCTTGGAATGATGTATCAGGATATGTATCGGGTCTCGGAGGGTTATCTCTGGGAAAAACTGCAGCAGGGGGAACTTGATGTGGATGAGATGGAGCAAGACTTTACAAAAATGATGGATTTCTGGAAATCTGTTTACTTACGAAAAGAGGTGTAGCAGCATGGATGTAATTCAAATTTCAAAACTGACAAAATATTATGGAAAAGCAAGAGGAATCATTGATCTGGATCTCTCTGTCACAGAAGGGGAGTTTTTTGGTTTTATCGGACCGAACGGTGCAGGTAAGTCTACCACGATCCGGACACTGCTGGGACTGATTCAGCCCACTTCCGGACAGGCAAGCATTTTCGGACTGGATATCTGCAGGGACAAGACAAAAATTCTGTCTGATGTGGGATATCTCCCATCGGAATCCGTTTTCTATCCTGGCATGAAGGTGAAAGAGATTTTAAAATTATCCGCCGACCTTCGAAAAAAAGACTGCAGCGCAGAGATCGAAGAACTCTGTGAACGGCTTCAGTTGGATGAAAATCGAAAGGCAGATGAATTATCCTTTGGAAACCGCAAAAAAGTGGCTATCGTGTCCGCCCTGTTACATAATCCCAGACTCCTGATTCTGGACGAGCCCACCAGCGGGCTGGATCCCCTGATGCAGAGGGAATTTTTCCGGATTATCCGGGAGCGAAATGCCAGAGGCACAACCGTGTTTCTGTCCAGCCATGTACTATCCGAAATCCAGAGGAACTGTACCAGAGCTGCAATTATCCGGGAAGGACGGCTGATTGCCTGCGACCGCGTGGAAGCACTGTCCAAAACCAGCGCGAAGCGGATCACTCTCCACGGACAGGCACCGCTCAATCAGCTGAACGGGGTGCGCGACCTGAAAGAGGCAGACGGCGCTTTCAGTTTTCTTTATCACGGGGAGATCCTTCAGCTGCTGCAGGTGCTCTCCTCCGGGACCATCACAGATCTGTCCATCTCGGAACCGGATCTGGAAGAAATTTTCCTTCACTACTACGAATCAGGGAAGGAGCAGTTATGACTCTTCTAAAACACGAATTAAAACAGGGCTGGAAGTCCTTTCTTATCTGGACCATTTCCATCGGATTTTTTGTCGCCATCTGTGTGTTTATGTACCCGGAAATGAAAGACGATATGGACGGTGTGAATGAGATGTTCTCCTCCATGGGTGCTTTTACAGCCGCTTTTGGTATGGACCGGCTGAATTTCGGCACACTGATTGGTTTCTATTCGGTTGAATGCGGCAATATTCTTGGCATCGGCGGTGCATTTTTCGCTGCAATGATCGCCATCAATGCTCTCGCAAAAGAAGAAAAAGAACGGACTGCTGAATTTCTTCTTGCCCATCCCATCAGCAGAGCACAGATCATTACCGAGAAGCTGTCTGCTGTTCTGCTCCAGGTCATCCTGATGAATGTGCTGATCCTGGCCCTCTCCATCCTGTCCATCTTTCTGATCGAAGAGGAGATTCCATGGAAAGAGCTTCTCTTCCTCCATCTGGCGTATTTTCTGGTTCAGATAGAACTATCCGGCATTTGCTTTGGCATTTCCGCATTTTTGCGCCGCAGTGGCATTGGAATCGGTCTTGGCCTCTCTGCCGCATTCTATTTTATCAATATTATTGCCAATATCTCGGATCAGGCAAAATTTCTGAAATATCTGACGCCGTTTGGTTATGCGGAAGGCGCAGATATCATCGCAAATGGCGGGCTTGATCTTCCGATGGTTCTGGTCGGGATGGCAGCCGCAATCATCGGCATTGCAGCCGCCTATCTGGAATACACAAAAAAGGATATTCATTAAGAATATCCTTTTTGTCTTTCCAGGAAACAATACCTCTTACAACACCGATTCCACCGCCATTTTCAGTCTTTCCAGCGCCTCGGTGAGCGTTGCACGGGCACATGCAGCATTCACCCTCTGAAATCCTTCCCCTGACGGTCCGAAAATAGCACCACTGTCAAGCCATAAACCTGCCTTATTGATGATCAGATCCTCCAGTTCCTGATTCGATAACAAAAGACTGCGAAAATCGATCCACACAAGGTAAGTTCCCTCAGGCTCTGTCATTTTGATTTCGGGGATCTTTTCGTCTATATAAGATTTCATATAAGCAATATTATCCCTGACGTAAGACATCATCGCTTCATACCATTCCCCGCCGTATCGATAGGCTGCTTCACAGGCTGCGAGTCCTGCAGCATTGAGCTGACTGTAACCCGCTGCATCGATCTGCTTCTGAAACTTCTTCTTTGTTTCTTCATTCGGGATGAAAATATTCGAAACCTGAAGCCCGGCAATATTAAAAGTTTTGCTCGGTGAGGTACAGGTAATGGTAAATTCCCGAAATTCTTCTTTCAAATTTACAAATACCTGATGCTCTCCCCGAAAAACCAGATCACTGTGTATTTCGTCGCTCACCACGATGACTTTGTGTTTCCTGCAGATTTCACCTATCGTCAGCAATTCTTCTCGCGTCCATACCCTGCCGACAGGATTATGGGGATTGCACAGGAAGAAAAGCTTCACCTTCTCACGAATGATTTGATCCTCAAAATCCTGAAAATTGTAATGATATCTTCCGTCTTCTCCCAAAAACAGCGTGCTGTCCGCAACTCTTCGCTCATTATCCTTAATCACCTCGGAAAACGGATAATAGACCGGCTGCGAAATCAACACAGCATCCCCTTTCTCTGTGAAGGCTTTCACTGCCATCGCCAGGGCAAAAACAATTCCCGGCGTCTTAATCAGCCATTCTTTCTCCACCTTCCAGTGATGACGCTGACTCATCCAGCTGCTCACCGCATCAAAATACGTTTCTTTTGTATCACTGTATCCGTAAATACCGTGTTCCGCCTGACAAAACAGCGCTTCCTGAATATAGGAGGAAATGCGAAAATCCATATCGGCAACCCAAAGAGGCAGAATCTTTTCCGGTTTTCCACGTTCCACGGCAAAATCATATTTCAGACAATTGGTATTTTTTCTGTCGATCACAGTATCGAAATCGAGATTTTTTTCTGACATGTGTTCTCCTCTCTGCTTTTGCATGATAAACAATCCGAAGCGATTCAGGTCCCGGATGCCTGCTTTAGGTCCTCTATGATATCCTCAATGTTCTCGATTCCAACGGAAACTCTTAAGATACAGTCTGTGATCCCGTTTTGGGCCAGTACCTTTGCGGGAACATCCGCGTGCGTCTGTGTGATTGGATACGTGATCAGTGTTTCTGTCCCTCCAAGGCTTTCCGCAAAGGAAATCATTTTTACCCTTTTCAGTATGGACAGCGCCATTTCCTTTGATTTCACTTCAAAGGTAATCATTGCTCCAAATCCCCGGCTCTGTTTTTTCATGATCTCATAGCCAGGGTGTGAGGAAAGCCCCGGATAAATCACTTTTTTTACAAAAGGCTGCTCTTCTAGCCACCCGGCAAGTTTCATCGCATTTTCCTGTGCCCGTTCCATGCGCACAGATAAGGTCTTAATTCCTCTCAAGATCAGCCAGCTGTCAAACGGTGCAAGGCCGGAACCTGTTGTCTTTAGAATAAACCGAAGTTTTTCACTGATCTCTTCACTTTTGGTAACCAGAAATCCCGCGATAGCATCATTGTGTCCTCCAAGGTATTTGGTTCCACTGTGAACAACAAGATCCGCTCCAAGCTCCAGCGGGTTTTGAAAATACGGCGAGAGAAATGTGTTGTCGACAACCAGCAGTAGATTATGTTTTCTGGTAATCCCGGCAAGTTTCCCGATATCGGTCACATTCATCATCGGATTCGTCGGAGTCTCGATGAAAACCGCTCTGGTTTTCTCTGTCAGATAATTTTCCACATTTTCCCGGTAACAATCCACTCTGGTAAAGGAAATGCCGTTTTTCTCACTGATCTCTTGAAACAGCCGAATACTCCCGCCGTAAAGATCACTGTCGATAATGAGATGATCACCCGGCCGGAACAGTTCCATCAGTGTTGCGATCGCTGCCATTCCGCTGGAAAACCCCAATGCATCGATTCCCTTTTCGAGAGATGCCACCACTTTTTCCAGATGCTCCCTGGTCGGATTCTGTAGGCGGCTGTAGTCATACCCTGTGCTTTCGCCCACGGCAGGGTGCGCAAAGGTTGCTGTCTGATAAATCGGAAAGCTGATTGCTCCGTAATGATTTTCCATCCTGTTCTCGTCAGCAAGATGCTGACAAAGGGTTTCGAAACGAAATCCCATATTGTATTCCTCCTGATTCTCTTTCTCTCAGAACTGCCCGGAATCTGAGCAGACCACTTGGTGCCGGTTCTGAATAGTTACAGAGTAACACAATTTATCTGTTATGTATAATACCGATATCCTTTCGTCTGTTATCGGTTTTTTCTATATCGTATCAATTTGAACTGCCTGTTTTCTTTACATCAGATCTACAGATCACATCATAAAAAAGGATACAGCAGATCCACTCTGCTATATCCTCTCTAAAAGTTCTGATGAATCTATGAATATGGGGGTACAACCCCTTTTCGAAAAATCAGCGGATTCATTTTTTCCTCCATAGTCTAATTACGTACATTTCTGATAGGTTTCTTAACATACTTCATCATCAAAATCGCGGCAAAGGTAATGATTTCACTCGCCAAAAAGGACAGCCATACACCGTTCATACCCCAGATCTTTGCCATCACCACCGCACAGAGAACGATAGCAAGAGCTCCTCGCAGTATTGAAGCGATAAACGCCTGTTTTGCTCTGGCGGTTGCCGCAAAGTACCCCACCAGCAGGATATTAACACCCGCAAACAGATAACCCAGAAAATAAAGTCTCATACCATCCTGTGCATAATACAGAAGCGTTTTATTCCCTTCACTGTTGAAGATCCCTATCAAAAAGTCCGTCCATACCCAGGCAATCGCCACAAGAATTCCCTCTGTGATCAGGGACACCTTTAATCCAAGACGCAGGAACAGGCTGACCTCCTTTTGTTTTCCATGTCCATAGCTGGTGCTGATCAGAGGCTGTACTCCCTGTGAGATACCGTTAAATATCGCCATGGCAATCAGGGATAAGTTGGCAACCACACCGTAGGCTGCTACCCCCACATTCCCTGCGATTCCAAGAATCAGCAGATTAAAGACGACAGTCGTGACAGCGGAAGAGATTTCCCCCACAAATGCCGATACTCCCAGCTGACAGCAGAAAAACAGCTGCCGGACGGAAGGCCGTTTCCATCGAAACCGGACCTGGTTCTTTTTTCCAAAATAATGAATGCAGCACACCAGACTGGTCACAATCGGAGAACACATTGTTGCCAGAGCAGCTCCGGTCAGCCCAAGTCCCATCGGAAACATAAAAAGGTAATCAAACACAATATTGAACAGACTTCCCGAGATCGAACCAATCATGGCGATGGTGGTAGCCTGATCATTTCGCGCAAACGATGTGAACACATAATTCATCATAAAAAGCGGAGTCGCTGCCATGAAAATCTTCACGTACTCTTTCCCAAGTTCCATGATTAGCTCATCTGCTCCCATAAACCAAAGCACCTTCTCCGGTGCAAAAATGCCAAGCAGCATAAATGGAATCCCCAAAATCAGATCCCACAAAATGGCCTGTGTGAAATAATAATCTGTGTCTTTTTGCCCCTGCGCTTTTCTGATCGCATACCTGGTAGCTGATCCCACTCCAATCATGGAACCAATCGCAAAGATCAGGCCGTAGATCGGCAATGCCAGATTCAGAACCGTGATTCCGTTTGCGCCGGCACATACGGAGATAAAGAACGTATCTGCCAGAATATACACGGAAACTCCGATCATTCCCGCCACATTTTGGGACACATATTTATAAAATTGTCGTTTCATTGAAAATCTCTCCGGTATATTTTACTTTAAACAGTCTTTTTGTTTCTATCGTTACTCTCATTGGGATTCCCCCTCCTTTGATTCTGTCCGATTCTTATGTGGCTCTTACAGAATTTCACGTTTTGTTCCGATAATCTCTTCTTCCGTAAAGCTTACGTATTTGATGCCCTGACGATCTCTGTAGGCGTATGCAAGATGCAGTCTCTGATCCCTGCTCTGGAAAAGATACGGATATTCATATGAACGATTATTGCCGCGGTTCTCCTTTCCCGCAAATCCCTCCCCCCGCTCAATCATGCGGATCAGCGGCCATGTAGTTCCCTCATCCTCAGAGAGGGCAACTGCTACCGGGCAGCGCAGTCCAGGCCACGCGGCTACTCCCTGAACCGGGTTTGTCACACTGGTCGGATTGTACGCCAGTGCGATCCGGCCGCTTTTCAGTCTGCAGGCACTGATGCTGGAATTATTGTTCGGCAGTTCTGTCGGAATCGGAACTGTCCAGGAGTCTCCGTAATCATACGAATCGCTCCGATATATAAAATCTGCTGCACGGCTCCTGAGAAACGCAATCAGATGACCTCCGCCGGATTCGATCACATTCGCATGGACTCTTCCGCTGCTTCCGGGAACTTCCACCATTTTCCAACTTTCGCCCTGATCTTCGGAAATCTGAAATACCGTGGGATCTCCGGCAAGTCCCTGCTTTGAGTCCGTGCAAAGCCAGTTTCCAAAAATCCAGCGCCCGTTTTCCAGCACCTGAATCGGCTGTCTGCAAAAACTGCCCGGCCGTCCAAACACCACCTCCGGTTCACTCCAGGTTCTTCCGTAATCCGACGTTTTCTGACGCCGAATCACTGCGGTAAACTGCATGTTATCTTTGTCTTCCTGGCGATCCAGCTGGGCCGTATACATCACCCATATTTTTCCATCCGGTCCGGCAAAAAGTGAAGGATTCTGTTCACTCCTTTTTGGGTCGCAGGATACCCGAACCGGCTCCTCCCAACGGTCCGATCCATATGGCAGCCGCGCACACACGATACTGATGTCCGCATATCCCTCCCACGAGCCTGCAAACCATGCGCAGAGCAAATCACCGTTATCCACCTCCAGCATGGCAGGAGCGTGTGCACTGTGATAAGGTCCCGGAGGAATCAGCGCCTCCTGTGTACCCATTTCTTCGTTCAGATAAATCTGCCCGTCGGGCGTCAGCCCGGGCAAATGTAGATATGCCATTTTCTTCTCCTCCCTTCTTCTGAATCATCCGCGTAAGTTTCCTGTTCCCTATTATATCGGATTTTCTTCCCAAATTCGATATTTATTTCTGATTGGCACAGACTTTCTTTGATCAATGATAGTTGACAAACAAGAACTTTTCATAAGCTAAACCCGGAGGGCAGCTATCAATGTTGGCCAAAATAAAGCGTTTTCCTTTCATAACAGTTAGTAATTCTCTGACACATGTCTCCAGCATTTCGATACTGCATCCTTTAATATTGATTAAAAACTTGACATTTTTTGATAATCCATGTAAAATACATTTGCTTGCTCGGAGGCAAATCATTCAGAAGAAATGATGAGCCGGATAAGGCAACAGGCTGAGATGCCTGGTCTTATCCGGCTCTTTTTGCATGTTTGAGCAAATTCATAAGTCATCGGAGGATCCTCCATCGCAATGGCAGGATCGAGAAAGATGTCGAGTGCGCTCGGTTTTTGAAAAATCGGGCGTAATTTCATTTTAAGGAGGATTTCAAATGGATTTTCTGACAAGCAAAATGAAACCAATGTACTTCAAATATCTTGGCGCTGCCTTTGGAAGTGCACTCATTTCGTCCATCTATGGAGTTGTGGATATGGCGATGGTAGGACAGTATCAGGGGCCGCAGGGTACTGCCGCCATGGCTGTAGTCAGTCCGATCTGGAACATCATTTACAGCCTTGGACTGCTCATGGGAATCGGCGGTTCCGTACTCTTTGGTACACTGCGTGGAAAATCCCGGAAAAATCAGAGGCAATCCAACGAATTTTTCAGTGCTGCCGTTCTGGGGACCGCCATTCTTTCTGTTATCGTCTGGATCGCAGTTATTTTCTTTGATCGGGAACTTTTCCTGCTTTTTGGTGCGGAAGAGACACTGCTTCCTTTGGCCCGTCGATATATTCTACCTGTGAAATTTGCGGTGCCGAGCTTTTTATTTACACAGCTGATCTCCGCATTTCTGCGCAATGACGGAGATCCAGGACTTGCTGCCAAAGCGGTTGTCTGCGGCGGTGTGTTCAATGTATTTGGAGACTACTTCTTTGTCTTTGCCTTGGATCTTGGTATATTTGGTGCGGGACTTGCCACTGTTCTCGGAAGTTTATTTTCCCTGATCATTATGTGCACTCACTTTTTCAGCCCAAAGAATACACTGCGTTTCGTGAAACCCACACAGCTTCCGGCCAAACTCAAATCCATCACGATAACCGGATTTTCCACTTTCTTTATCGATATCGCCATGGGTATTCTCACCGTATTGTTTAACCGCCAGATCCTGAAATACCTGGGAACAGACGCATTGTCCGTCTATGGAATCATCATCAATATTTCTACTTTTGTTCAGTGCTGTGCCTATAGTATCGGTCAGGCATCTCAGCCGATTATTTCAGCCAATTACGGAGCCGGCATGGGAAACCGGATCAGGGAAGTACTGAACTATGCGATCGCGACAACTTTTGTATTTGGCCTCGTCTGGACAGGTGTGAGCCTTGCAGTACCCAATGTATTTGTTCGCATTTTTATGACACCGACTGAAGAAATTTTGCAAATAGCTCCTTCGATAATCCGCAGTTACGGAATATCTTTTCTGCTGCTGCCCTTTAATATTTTCTCCACCTATTACTTCCAGGCACTGCTAAAACCCACCACATCTTTTCTCGTTTCTGTCGCAAGAGGTGCCCTGATCAGCGGTATTCTTATTCTGCTTTTGCCCACTGTTGCACCCGCAGCGTCCATCTGGTTTGCGATGCCTATTACCGAACTGATCGTCTTTGTCTATGTCTTTGTGATGATGAGACGCTATACAAAGAGACTGCCTGGCAGAAATACAGAAACTGCAGTATGAAAGCAGGAATCCGGATGCTCAAAAGAAGACAGTGCTCTGTCCCGCTGACGTGGATAGAAAGCACTGTCTCTTTACTGACATCTCCAGTTCTGTATTTTCAAATATTCTGTTTCAGACAGCTTTTTATATCATCCTTCGCATTACTGATCAGCCTCAGATCAAATGTATCCACGAGATACTGCAGCACATTCGGACTCAAAAATGCCGGCAGTGTCGGTCCCAGGTAAATTCCCTTGATTCCCAGACTCAATAGTGCAAGCAAGTCAGCGACCGCCTTTTGTTCGTACCAGGATATAATCAATGACAGCGGCAGTCCGTTTACGTCTGTATCAAAAGCGTCTGCCAAAGCAGTTGCAATCCGAATGGCAGAATAGACATCATTGCACTGCCCAACATCCAGGAGCCTTGGCAGCCCTGCAACTTCTCCGAAATCCATCTTATTAAATCTGTATTTTCCACAGGCCAGCGTCAAAATGATGCAGTCCTTCGGCACCAGTTCTGCAAACTC
Organism: Fusicatenibacter sp.; assembly: GCA_022766945.1. Taxonomy (GTDB): domain Bacteria; phylum Bacillota; class Clostridia; order Lachnospirales; family Lachnospiraceae; genus Fusicatenibacter. Next base: position 23,933 of record JALEOU010000027.1, read on the forward strand.
TGTATAATAGTTTCGTCCGGGTCTTGCTCCGTCACAGCCGCCAATCAGGAAAAAATGCCTGATTTTTCCTTCCTTGACTGCCGCCACGATTTTTTCAGCATAGCCTGACACAGCCTGGTGTCCGAATCCGACCAATATTTCCTGCGTTTCCTGATCCTTAGGAAAACCTCCCAGTTCAATCGCCTGTTGGATGATTTCACTAAAATCCTTGTCCCCGTTTTCCTTTCTTCCGATATGCTTTACGCCTTCCCAACCTACCACATTTGTGCTGTAGATCCGGTCTTTATAACTCTCTCTTGGGCGCATGAGACAGTTTGTTGTCATCAGAATGCATCCGGGAAGATTGTCAAACTCTTTCTGCTGATCCTGCCATGCCCCTCCGAAATTGCCGATAAGATGAGGATATTTTGTAAGTCCTTCATAGCCATGACACGGAAGCATTTCACCATGTGTATAGACATTGACGCCCTTCCCTTTTGTTTGTTCCAACAACATTTCCAAATCCTTCAGGTCATGACCTGAAACGATAATAAAAGGGCCTTTTTTCCTGTGAACATTGACTCCGTGAGGAGCCGGATTTCCATAAATTTTCGTATTGGCTTCATCAAGTTTTTTCATGACTTCAATCGCCATTTCACCGGTACGCATCGTCATCCGGATCAGTTCTTCTACCGTAAGGCGATCATCGGTGAGCGCCTCCAATGCCTGAATATAAAAATCATCTGCCTCGTCACTAAAATAACCCAATTCTCTTGCCTGATGTCCATAAGCGCTGATTCCCTTCAGGCCATAAAGAATTGTCTGTCTTAACGACCGGATATCCGGATCCAGGGATTTCTCATACATAATCCCTGCCATAGATGCGTCCTTTAACATTTCCGTTTTTGTTTCCGGAAGCTGATAGGTGGCATGAAGCGTATGGTTTTTTATCTCCCCTGCCATATCTTTCAGCTTCTCCTTGATTGCCTGCGATTCCCGCAGCAATTCTACGTGTACTTTTGCGTCAAAATTGACGTTCGTAAGCGTTGTGAAAAGGGCATTTTCGATAAAGCAGATCACTCTCTTATCAATATCCTGCCCATTCTCCAGCAGCAATTTTCCGTAACAGCTGATGCCTTTGATTTGAAAAATCAATAAATCCTGAAGATTTGCAATTTCAGGTGTCTTTCCACAAACCCCCAGCTTCGTACAGCCTTTTCCGTTTGCTGTCTGTTCACACTGGTAGCAAAACATTTCATAGCCTAAATCCATATTGTTGCTCATATGCTGACCTTCCTTATCATCCGATTTTACGGTATAGTATCAGTCAGCAGTCCAAAAATATTCATACGGAAATCATATAAAATTTTACATTTACTTTATTGTCCGTTTATTATCACTTTATTGCCTCTTTATCGTCTCTTTTTTGTCCCTGGGCTGTTAAAATTCCAACTCAAAACGAACCGTCACTCTGCTCTGACCGCCGATCGTACAGGTAAATAAGGTCAGATCCCAGTCTCCGCTCTCCATTTCCTCTGTGGAAAACGGCTGCAGCGTCTCCCGTTCCGTCATTTTGTAGGTAAATACGTTTCCGTTCATATCCGTAAAAGTGGCAATATCACCCTCCGAGAGTTTTTTCAAATTACCGAAGTGGGAAGTATAGTTGTGTCCGCAGATAATCAGATTTTTCTGATACGCCGAGCCGCTGTATCTGCATGGGGCAATTTTGAGGCCAGGATAACTCCACTCGCTGAAAACCGGCAGAGATAACCCCAACGCTGGGATCTCCAGAACACCGATATAATCACTCCCACTGATGGTCTCCACCGGCATTTCCATATCGGGGCAGAGAACATAGTCCGGGAAATCGCTTTTCTCTTCACTGACCACCCACTCCTGCTCCCCGGACGGTGATTCAGATACTTCCGCAGCGTCTTTTCGGTGCAAAGCTTCCTTCAGCTGGCTGATCACCTGCCCGGAGGACTGTTCCGCCCGTAAATCATCATACAGGTTGTAGGCTGCAAGGAGAAGGGCCGCTGCAATCAGCAGCAGCCCAGTGGTAATCCAAAAGAAACCTTTCTGTTTCCGGCCGTTCGCTTTCTTATTTCTATTTCTCATCCGAAGCACCCCGGCGACGGATCAGACCGATCACAATCAAAAGCAGCCCGGCGGCAATCAGTACCGGTATCGGCCACCATAGCTGTCCGGTCTGGGGCAGCGAAGGCTTGCCCGGCTGGACTGGTGTGGTCGGTTTGCTGCAGGTGTTTGTCACAATGAAGGTATTTCCATCCTGCCTCACATCCGGATTCTGGTAACCATCTTCTTTTTGTTCTGTGACTGTCCATTGGTGATTAGTCTCCAGATCCTCCCAGGCATAATTCCAGGCTCCGTCATGTGGCAGCGTAATAGTATCGTAGACTTCTCCGTCGCAGATCAGCGAAATCGTGATGGACTTGGGCCGCTGGTCTTTGTGACAGTCATCCTTCCAGACCTTGATGACCTCGTAATCCGCCCTGACCGGTTCCTGTTCGGGCTTGGCCCTGGCGATCACATCATAGTTCCAGGTGTCACTGCCGGGATCCTGTTCCGGCAGCATAACAAAAAAGGGAGAAGTAGCGTATACGTAACCGTCCTGTTCAGCGGTACTGCCGCAAATGAGGTAAAGGCCCATGGAAAGATCCGCAAACACCGCCACACCATCCGCATCCGTCACAGCAGAGCAGTCCTGTTTCAGATCAGTGTCCAGCAGAATCTCACGCGCAAGAACCTGAGCCATCGTCTGCCAGCTCTCATCATTTTTGCTACGGATATCCAGGTCATCCGCATAGTCCTGGTAGCGTTCAAGCACTGTCAGTTCACCGCTCTCATCCACGGTGGAAATCAGATAGGCGTCGAACTGCATCCCGGAAATGGGCTCCTGGTCATAAACGGCAGTCACCTTCAGGCTGCGGGAGTGGTTCAGATCGATGCTCCCGGCCGCCAATGCGGTCACGGGCAAAAACATGACTGCTGCCAGACACAGCAAAATAGCAGCCAGGGATTTATATTTCTTCATCGGTATCACCTCCGTGTTTCTTCTTCGGCTGTCCGGGCAGCAGCACAAGGATCAAAAGCAACAGTAAAACGGGAATCGCCAGAACGGGAGCAACCAGCAGCGGTTCAATCTGTACGGCATCCGCAGTCACCCGAACCGTTTTCGATTCTTTTATATTGTCGATCCGATGGCCCCGCACCAGGAGCCGGTGGGTGTTGATTCCGTAAGGGGTACAGGTCACCAGGGTACAGTAATCTTTCCCTTCCTCTATTCGCAGGGCGCCGGTTTCCTGGGGTTCCACAATCAGGATCTGATCGACCTCGTAGGTCAGCACCTCGTCCAGAACCCGGAGCATAAAGACATCACCGGTTTGCAGCTTATCCAGGTTGGTGAACAGTTTCGCACTTGGCAATCCACGGTGTCCGGAAAGAACACAGTGGGTGCTCTCCCCTCCCACGGGCAGGCTTGACCATTCCAGATGACCGATGGCGATCTGCAGAACAGATTCCTCCGTACCATGGTAAATGGGAAGAGAGCAGTCAATGCTGGGAATTTCGACATAGCCCATGACGCCCAGACCGGACACGTCCAGAAACTGCTCATACTCTTCCTTCTGCGCATCGCTGAGCAGATAGGTGTTGTCCCGTCCAATCAGAGACGCGTTGTAGTTTTGGGCCGCGGCCCAGATTTGGTCATATTGGTCCTGGTCCAGATTTGCCACTTCTTCGGCATAGGAAGCAATAGCTTTGGTCTGATGAAAGGAATTCCAGTAATCACTGACAGAGGGGTACAGCAGCAAGGACAGCCCTACACAAAAGATCAGAACTAACAGCACCGTTATGAAATTACCTTTTCTCTTCTTCATGCAGGGTTCTCCTTGCCGCTGTGGACCGGGGAAGACATGCCTCCCCGGATAAACACAGCGGATCTGTTATGTATGTACCTTCAAAATGGATTTGGAAATCAGTCCTTCGTGTTCATGCGCTTCCTGGTGACTAACAGAACCACCGCACCGATCGCGAGGATGGAACCAAGAACATAAAAGATCGTGGTACCGATGCCGCCGGTGGAGGGAAGTTCGGTGCCGGACTGGTTTTGAACTTTTACCTCATCCACACCCTGCGGAGCTTCGGTTGTCCCATTGACCACACCGTTTTCGCCAATGACAACGGTAACCGGTCCGGCAAGTTTATTGTAGCCAGCCGGAGCTGCAGTCTCTGTCAGATAATAGGTATCTGCATCCAGGCCTTTGATCGTAAACTTACCCGTTGCATCGGTGGTAATCTCCGTCACAGTCCCTGTCTCTCCGGTCTTTGCCACACGGTAAACATTATTGCCCTCAGACACAAGTGCAATCGGGTTGGAGCCGTCTGCATTCTTGCTTAACGTAAAAGTAGCACCTGCCAGAGCCTTTTCCGTCTCGCCATCCATAGTGTACTTGAACACATCCACATCCCAGGTATAGGTCTTCGTCTGGCTGTCCGGCGTATATTTCGTGTTGCTGCTGTCACCATAGCTTACCTTGCTGGTGTTGGGGTTCCCCTCACCGGCAATTACAGCATTTTCATTCAGCGTAGCAGTATAGCTGATCACAATCTGGTCATTTGCTTTCAATGTATCACAGAATGCCTGTATAAAACGCACCTCAAACGTACAGCCATCGGTGAGTCCTTCTGTCACAACGGTATAATTGGATGCATCGACTGCAGTCCCATTCAGCGTGATCCCGGTCACACCTGTATAGGTCAGACCTGCAGACATCGTATCGTGGAACACATAATTTTCCGCACCGGCCTGCGCAGTGATGGTGCTCTTAAAGTTTACCGTCTGTCCGATATCCGCATCATTTTTCTCACCATAGTTTCCGGTAGAATCCTCTTCGACTGTTTTGACATTGGTCGGAACCTCATTCTTCTCTTCCATGACAGCATCCGGATTTGTGGTGTTCAGAGAGCACAGGGTACCAAGCGTGGTGTCTACCAGATAATAACCCAGATCCAGTCCGGTAAAAGATACCGTAGTCGTTGTTGCTGTAACGGATCCCTGATTAGCGATACTGTTGTCCTTGGCATACTTCTGGGCAGCTTTGGCAAATGCTGCGGCATCTGCACCATCTTTCCAGGTCACATAGCCCTGGGCATCCACTTCCACATAGGTGCCCTTAATGGCGTCACTATTGATGAAAGTATTCCAGGCAGTCGTTGCCTTATAGGCATAGGCATTGACACTTGCATTGTAGCTTTCCAGATCAAGAATCTGGTAAACGGTGTAGGTCTGTCCCACAACAGCATCATTAATCGTAATGCTTCCGGTATCCCCTTCCGCAAAAACCGTAGTAGTCATAGCCAGAGCCATGACCAGGGCCAGTAAAAGACTGGCAAGTTTCTTGACATGTTTCATTGCTTTCGTTCCTTTCTTTTTCTTCGTTTTTCTGATTTCTTGTAATACATTGTAAATAAAATAGCTTCGCATCAGGATGAGGTAGATTCCTCCCTTCTGCGTTTGGTATAGATATACAACAGGAGCGAAGAAGCAATCATGATAAGTAATCCTCCTATGGTATACAGGGTAGTACCGGCTCCGCCGGTTTGGGGCAGCTCAGGATAGCATACCTGGTTGGTCACGATAACAGCGGCTGTGGTGCTTCCATCAGTGGAAATTGTTACCGCAGGACCGTTGGTGTAAGACACCGTAAAGCGATTTCTGTTCACCGCAGCCATCGTGCCTCCTTGAATCGGCTTAGCATCATCATCCAGCTCGTAGATATAATAGGTGCCAAGATTCAGGTTTGTAAACTTTGCTATGCCGCCCTCTGGCGTTACTGTGTTATTCGCGTACTTGATTGTCACTGTTTCCAGCGGCTCCCCGGTGGGGTGCTCACTGGTATAGATTCCGAAACGGTAAGTCCCGTCAATTTTCTCCAGGAAGCTGCCTCCCGCATCCAGGAATTTCTTTTCCACAGTGACTTCACCCTTGTGGTTATACGCCTGATACGTATAATTCGCACTCTGATACCAGACGGTCACATCCTCCGGGAAGGTAGGATAGCTTCCATCATCATTTTGCTTTGCAACGGCAAAATAGTGTGGTGCAGCATCCAGAACATAACCGTCCGGGGCCTTCGTCTCCGTCAGACAGTAGACCGTATTGTATTTCATCGTCTCTGTGCTTTCTCTGCCAAAGGTCAGGGTTCCGTCCTCATCGGTTTTGCCGGTCAGAGACAGTCCTTCCGTTGTTTCGGCAAAGATACCATCCGTGAAAGTTCCCTCCTTCAGAGAGAACTCTGCCCCGGAAAGGACTGTACTGGTATTATACTGATCCAGTTTTTTCACCGTGACACTTGGAGTAGTCTCCACGCCGACAGTACCGCCTGTGCTGTAACTGAAATTGTTATCCTCCACACTGCCTCCGCTCGGAGTCGTATAGCCTTCCCAATGGGCATTGTTAGAGATGGATATGGTCTGTCCCGGCACTGCGTTGATTGTTGTCTCATAGGTAATAGTGAGTGGCAGATTGTCCGGCAGCACCATTTTTAGTGTCTGTCCCTCTACAGAAGCTGTCCAGTCCGACACCTCTTCTCCTGTCCCGGTATTGATAACCCAGATAGAAGCAGCATCCAGGATCAGAGTGGAACTCAGCTCGTCCACCAGCGTGATTGTATCCGCGCCGCTGACCAGATCCTCTCCCAATTCATTCAGCGTGATCTTGAAAGGATACCGGCCGCCATTGGTTTCGGGGTCATAGGTGCCTGTCTTGGACAGCGTCTGTTTTTGAATCTTAACTCCGTTACTGTCTGTGCCGATGGTCCCTCCCTCGGAATTTTGCAGTTTGACCACATTGTTGAACTCCTTGCTCACGCCGCCCAGCAGCACATCCGGATCTGTCACACGGCAGACAATTTGGTACTCAACAGCGTATCGATCTTTCTCATATCCAGCGATCAGATTGCCGATATCCCAAATCACTTGCTGTCCATTGGTATAATAATACGTTGTCTGATTGCCAATGCCATTTGTACCAGATACCAGGCTGTGTTCTGTCCACTCCGGGCCAGGGTTGGTTATCTGAGGAGTTGTGGGACGTTTACTTTCTGAGGTGATTTTGGATCCTGCCCACCAGATGCGTACATAGGAGACCTCCATTCCCTCCGGAATCTCTTCTACGACGCGGTACTGTCCGGACAGGTTGCCCTCATAGTTGACATGAATCTGCCATGCCGCGAAAGTTCCCGCCGTTCCGTTCAGCGCGGTCGTATCTATAGCTTGTTTTGTGCCGCCCTGAATATCCGTAATATTTCCGCTGCCGGAATAAGTGAATACGCGTCCCAGTTCTTTGAACGTATTTTCACTGCCATACAAAGTCTTGCTGGCCACATTGTGATCCAGCCAGTTCGATCCGTCAGAGGAGCTTTGCAGCTGATTATTGAAGGTGTAGGAATCCCGTTTGCCATTCGGCAGAGTATCCGGCTCTGTCTTCAGAATAATATACAGAAAACTGCCTTCCCCCAGCGTCAGGTCCTCTTTCAGCGTCAGCGTCAGGGAATTGTTATCCTTTTCGATTGTATACTTACTGCTGTCCAACGCGGTCAAATAATTGGAGTTCTTCAGAGCATCCAGATCCGCATAATCGGTCAGGGAATTTATATCCCAATCGGATGTGTATACCCCCACCAGAGAACCGTCCCGAATATAGTGTTTCGAACCGCTTGCACCATTCGTCACATCTTTGATAGCGGTATCTGAAGGCAGGACATTTCCGTCCACTCGAATGACCCAATACAGAGCCCCGTTTTTGAAGTCTCCGGTGGTCACCTTGGGTTCCTCATAGTACCAGCTGAACTTCTCCGCTGAAAAATGCTTTTCTCCCTCGACCGTAACTGACGCCTTGACGTCAATACCGGCGAGTTGGTAAGAGCCATTACCAATCCCCACTCCACCACTCAGCGTGAAGGTGTTGTCCACAATCACCTGCGTTACGTTCTCTGTGTTCACAGGTTCGGCATAATAGGTCAGAAGATAAGCGTAATTTCCTTTCAGACCAATCTCCTCGGGCTTAAACCGAAAGGATGTCGTCCCATTCACCTTCACCCAGACGGTTTGAGCAGGCGTTCGGGCGCTCAGATTGGCAATAGCCTGCTCATCGGTCAGGTCTGAACCGGGAGCATTCTCGCTGATGGTATAGGCATTCACCTGAACATACCCTGTAAACTGCATATACCCGCCGCTTAAGGAGTCCGTCATGGAAGCGGAAGACAGATTCCAGTCTCCCGTCTCATTGGCTACCACCTGGTATTTGTAACTTCCGGCCGGAACGGTAAAACTGCTGTCAGGATTCGTGATGAAACTTACAGAATCATCGGTGGCATCATAGACATTTCTGCCTATTGACACTGTGGTCGCCGTCTCCTGCTTTTCACCCGCCAGCTTACGGCTCCAGGCCTTGCGCATCAGGGTTTTGGTAGTGTTCCATGCGTTCAATGCGGAATTGCTGTCATCCCTGGTATCATCCGTGAAGATCTGGACACGGTTTTTGATATTAGCCGCTTCATTCCCTGCCTCCACAAACACGCCGGGCTCAACCTTCACCGTATACGTCAGCGTCTTACTCTCACCGGGAGCCAGGGAACCCACATAATAAGTGAAACTGTCATTCTTCTTGTCGTAACTATCCGTGAAAGTCGGACCGGTTCCGTCCTGAATTTCCGTCAGACCGCTGCTTCCATTCTGGTTTTTCGTTCCTCCCTGATACAGATGGAAAGAAGTTTCATCGTAGGACAGATACTGACGGATGTTATCCGGGGTTCCATTCTGATCTTGCGAACCGTCCAGGGCATCGACAATTTTCACATTGTCCAGGGTATAACTGTTATCGTCATTTGCCTTTACCCAAACGGTATAAGTGATGGTTACTCCGCCGTTGCCATCTGCGATAAAATCAGATGCCACCTTTGAGATAGTTGCCCCGGCTTTCGGAGTAAAGGTAGCTGTATCGCTGTCCCGCTGATAGGTTTTGGAATAGACATCGGCCGTGTTCTGCAGATTTTCCTTGGCTCTGACACCAGTGTATTCATCTTTTAACTTGACCCGATAGGTCAATGTACGGGTTTCGTTGGCTTGCATGTTGCCGATAACCCAGACCAGCGTGCCGGGTTGCGCTGGATTTTCTCCTGCGGGGTCCGGAATCGGTTTCTCTTCCGTGGGAGTCACTCCGATGTATACCTGTCCGGTTCCACCGGTCTCCGTTGGACCGTCAGAATCATTCGTATTCGTAGCTGCACCGGTCACGCCAATATACTTTTCAATATATGCGGCATCTGCAAAGCAGTCCACCACCTTGACCTCCGGGCAGCCATCCGCACCGGCAGTCACAGTCAGAGTGTAGGTCAGATAATCGCCATCTGTCTCCTCCGAGATTCCTGAGACGGTTTTGGACAGATCCACATTTCCGTTTTTGGCGACAATGTCATCTTCGAAATCGATGGTGATTGTAACTCCTCCAACGACAATTTCACCCGGCTTACCTTCTTCGATCTGCGACAGATCAACCTCTGCTTCCACGTAAAAGTCACCATTGATCAAAGTATTCGTGCCATTCTTTTGCTCTTCCAGCCAGGTTGTGTCAAAGGCAAGTGTGACTATATGATTTTCAACTGTGATCGTACCGACAGTCGTGCTTTCGCTGGTGATGGATCCCTTCGTGGTAGCATTGCGCAGCAGATCCGGCAATGTATAGGTCATCTTTCCGCCCGCTGCCAAAAGGGCATCAATTGGCACACTACTATAGTTAATCTCCAGCCTGAAATCGGCATCACCGGGAACATTCTCTACGCCTTTTACATTAGTCCAGACCGGTGGATCCTCTGTTCGGTAATAGAGAACTGCATCTGTGATGTAGCCTTTCACTTCCAGAGGCCCGGTTGTCTCTGTCGGCTCAGTTGTCTCTGTTGTATCTGCATCCAGCGCCATAACAGAATATGAACTCACATCCTCTGCTTCGGCATATGCGGTTCCCATAACCGGAAGCTCCTGGGAGATTTCCTTTTCAGGCTGTTCTGCCGTCTCATTCATTGTATCCTGACTGTCGGAAGTCTCCGGATCATCAGAGTCTTCCTGATCGTCAGTAGTCTCCTGTGCCGGGCTGCATTCCTCAGTGTGTATATGTTCCTCCATTCCGCAGGTCAGTTCCCAGGTACCGTAACAAAGGGCGGTATGAGTGTGATCCTCATCCGTATTGGTGCAGGTCAAAGTCCCGGTATCTGCAGGTTTCTCAACCATTCCGAAGCAGGCATCCGTGTGCTGATGCTCCAGAACCTGAACTTTCCCACAGATGAGGTTTCCATATTCATCAAAACATCCCGACGTGTGTTCGTGGAGCACAACCTCCTCTTTCTCACAGATCAGTTCCGGCACGATCTCTTTTGCCGTCTGCTCGGTGGGCAGATCACAGGTCAGCACCTGATTCCAGGCATAACAGTCATCCGTATGCTGATGATCCGTGTCAATGCCGCAGATAAGTTCCCGCCGGGTTTCATAGCAGTTTTCATCATGCTCATGTTCTTCCTCTGTGCAGACCAGAACAGAAGTCTCCGAGAAGCAGTCCTCCGTATGCACATGCTCTGTGCAGATCAGATCCCCGCGCTCCAAAGTGTAGCAGTCGTCTGTATGGGTATGTACCTCTTCGGAAGCAGCCTCCCTCTGCGTATAGCAGCTGTCGTTATGCTCATGGGTCTTAATCTCAGGCAGTGTACACCACAAATCTCCGTCTTCATCGTAGCAGGCAGCATCATGTCTGTGCACAACAAAATCGGCATAGCCGCATATCAGATTCCCCTCCCCGTCATAGCAGGAGGCTTCGTGCTGATGGAGATTCAGGCTCTCCCTGGAGCATACCAACTCTTTCTTGGTGACAACAATCACCTGAGTATAACATTCCTCGGTATGGCTGTGTTCTGGTATTTCGCATGTGGTCTTTTCCAGAGTAACAGCTGGCAGGATCAGCGCATAGACTGTGCAGAACACCACCACACAGGCAAGGCTGGTCACAATCTTATGCCAGCGCTTCTTCCTCCGATGTGCCATAGTATATTTCTCTGCGCCATGCAGAGAGTCTTGCTTCATATACCATTCACCATCCTTCCTATTTTAGCGCTCCGAAGTCGGACAAGGGCCAAACCCGGAATACAATTTTTCCAACAATCTGTTCACTGGAAACACACCCAACCGTGGTACTACGCGAATCCACCGAAGTAGCACGGTGATCGCCCATGCAGAAGTACCGGTTATCCGGCACCTGATAGGGCAGTTCTATGTCACAGTCTCCCAGGGCTTTTTCCGTCAGGTACGGCTCGTCCAGCAGCTTGCCGTCCACATACACATTTCCATCGGCATCAATATCCACCCACTGACCGGGCCCGGCAATACAGCGCTTGACCAGGATTTTGTTGCCCATATAAAACGCCACCAGATCTCCGGGCCCAAAATCTGACCCTTTGACAGAGACCACGATATCCCCCTCATTCAGGGTTGCTGTCATGGAGGAGCCGTAGATCTGCAGCACAGGCATCCAGATGGTAGCCACCAAGACGGCTGCCGCAGCCACCACGATCAGGGTGTAGATGGTACTTCTCAAAACCCGTTTGTACCTTCTCTTATATCTTTCTCTCTCCAGTTCTGCGGTTAACTGTTCAGTAGTCGGACGATCGGAGCGCTTATGTATTCCCGGATTCATAAGGCACATCCTCCTCCACAGTGAACCTGACCTGATCCGTCACCATCTTACAGTTCCGAACCCGGACTCTCGCCCATTCCGGCATGGTTTTCAGCTTTTCTTTTTTCTCTGACATCCGGCACCTCCAGCTTTTGTGCCACCCGATACAAAAAAACAGGAGCAGCGATCATATCACGCCTGCCCCAGGTTCTCACTCCGCAGCACGGCGGTAATCTTCTTTATACTGTGCTGTGTCTCAAATATATGAATGCAGCAGTCCGTGCAGCACATAGTTTTTATTTCCATAGTATCCATTTTCAATAACAGATACTGATTCCATACTTAAGCGAAGATAGTATAGCATAAAAATGCCCAAAAAACAAGTAAGATACTGTTGGAACAGTTCTGAAAGGTAAAAAAAATTCGCACAAAATGTGCTGATTTCATGTGGATTCCTAAAGGATAGTGTAAAATATAAGAAAAACTTTTTCGCAGAGGAATCCACATGAGCAGAGAACGAGATCGAATCGCTAAAAA
>JALEOU010000068.1 GCA_022766945.1 Fusicatenibacter sp.
GTTCTCTTCAGCGGTGACAGATATTTTTGATAAAACCGAATCATATTAATCAATACTGTCTTCATCCTGCTTTTTTTCCTTCATCACATGATGCAGTCTTCCCAGATGCAAAAGTGCTCCCTCTATCTCGAAATAAGTACAATTTTTAGCATTCACTCTCGCGATCACAACCACATCCATCCCACTTTGAAATTCTTCTTCGTGCAGACGATAACTTTCCCGGATCAGACGTGTAAGATGATGGCGTACAACACTGTTGCCTACCTTCTTGCTTACCGATATGCCAATCCGGTTCCTCTTCAGCTGATTCTTTTTTACATACATGACCAGATATTTATTTGCATACGATGTTCCCTGTTTATAGACCAACTGAAAGTCTCTGTTCTTCTTCAAGCTTTCCGAATATTTCATAAATTATTGTTGTTCCTTTTGTATAGAAGAAAAGACCACATAAAGCTATGCGGCCTTTTGTTTTATGCTGATAATTTTTTTCTTCCTTTTAATCTTCTTGCAGCTAAAACTTTTCTTCCACCTTTGGTACTCATTCTTGCTCTGAATCCGTGAACTTTTGCTCTGGATCTTTTCTTTGGCTGAAATGTCATCTTCATAATTAAGGCACCTCCTTTATATCCAAGTATCTGCCGAATGGGCAGTATTTAAGCACGTGTATGTCAGAAAACATCATTTCAATTATATTCATAAAATCTGCATTCGTCAAGTAAAATATTATCATTTTGTAAAATCCACAGGTTTTCCGGTTACTGCACAGCGTCCGTTGCCGTCTGAACAGTAACTGTTTTCCACAATGTCCGTCTCATACGGACAAACACGTATTCTGTTTTTTTCTTTCCACACGATATCTTGTGACGAAAAACTACATTATCCACAATTTGTGGATAACTTGTGGATAACTTTCTTTTTTATTGTGTACAGGTTGTGTTTTTCCTTTGTTTTTCCAGTATTTACAGGGCTGTATATTGTGTATGAATTTCAGAAAGCTTTACACATCTTCCTTATTTTCTACCTTCTCCACATGTTTTTCAACAGGTTATCCCACACTTTCCACATTTTTTTACACAGAATTTTGGTTGTTTTTCGCTTTCCCCATTCTGTGGATAAAAAAATATTTATCCACATTTTTGGGTTGAATAAAATTGGGATTTATTATATCATATAGAAGTAATAGTGGGATCATGAGCCCTAAATCCGGCTTGTGACATACTTTTCCACAGTTTGATAGAATCGGAGACAGTGATAGCATGGAAATTGTAAGAGATAAATGGAAAGAAATACTGCAGCGTGTGAGGGATGAGCACGAATTATCCGAAATTTCCTTCACCACATGGATTGAACCGCTGACAATCCACAGTGTTGAAGATAATCTGATTACGATACTGGTCTCATCAGAAAAGATGGGACTTGATTATGTTAGTAAAAAATATACCCTTCCTATTAAAGTAGCCATCGCGGAAGTGACCGGAATTAACTATGACATCCGCTTTGTTCTGCCAGAGGAAGTAAAAAATGAAAAGTCCGCTGCCCCCCTGCAGAAAAATCCATATGCGCCAAACTTAAATCCAAAGTATACTTTTGATACCTTTGTAGTTGGAAGCAACAATAAATTTGCCCATGCCGCCTCCCTTGCTGTTGCGGAATCTCCCGGAGAAATTTATAATCCTCTGTTTTTATACGGAGGCGTGGGACTTGGCAAGACACACCTGATGCATTCCATCGCTCATTTCATTCTGGAGAAGAATCCGCTTTCCCGGATTCTTTATGTAACCAGTGAAGAGTTTACCAATGAAGTCATCGAAGCGATTCGTAACAGTAACAACACTGCTATGACCAAATTCCGTGAAAAATACCGCAACATTGACGTGCTGCTGATCGACGATGTCCAGTTTATTATAGGAAAAGAATCCACACAGGAAGAATTTTTCCATACGTTTAACACACTGCATGCTGCCAACAAACAGATTATTCTTTCCTCTGACCGGCCTCCAAAAGATATGGATATCCTGGAAGACCGTATCCGTTCCCGTTTTGAATGGGGACTTCTTGCTGATATTCAGAGTCCTGACTATGAGACACGAATTGCAATTCTCAGGAAAAAACAGGAGTTAGACGGTTACGAGGTTGGCGATGATGTCATCGAATACATTGCAGCCAACATTAAATCCAACATCCGTGAGCTGGAAGGTGCATTAAATAAAATTATTGCATATGCAAATCTTGAAAAGAGAGAAATTAATCTTGAACTTGCAGAACAAGTGCTTCGTGATATCATCTCTCCCAACGAGAAAAAAGTAATCACCCCCCAGTTTATCATTGATACCGTCGCAGAACATTTTGATATTACCTCTTCTGATATTATAGGAAGCAAACGAAACAGCAAAATTGTATTTCCACGGCAGATTGCAATGTACCTTTGCCGGGAAATGCTCGACTCCCCCTTAACAGCAATCGGCAAAATTATGGGAGACCGTGATCATACCACTGTCATGCATGGAATCGAAAAAATCGAGAAAGAAATGAATGCAAAAGCCAGTGTTCAGAATACCATAGACGTCTTAAAGAAGAAGATTAACCCTCAGAAATAGGGTTCTTGTTATACACAAACTTCATGTGGATGAACTGTGGAAGAACTGTGTACAAAAAATTGGCTGTTATTTATCAACAATTCATACACAGGTTTTCATTTTCTTTTTCACAGAGTTATACAGGTTCATTTTTCCAGTATTTATCGGATGGGAACCCGGATTTACACAAATTCACATCCACTACGACGACTACTACGAATTTTTTATTCTTTATATTATTTATAAGCACACCAACCCGAAACTGGGGAAAGGAGAATTATCCACAATCATGAAACTTATTTTCGAAAAAGCAGATCTTATGAAAAGTGTCAGCATTGCAATGAAAGCTGTTCCCAACAAGACAACCATGCCGATTCTGGAATGTATTCTGATTGATGCATCTTCCAACCAGATTAAATTTACCTCCAATGATATGGAACTTGGAATTGAAACAATTGTAAATGGCAGGATTCTTGAACGGGGTATCATCGCCCTTGATGCGAAAATCTTTTCCGAAATTGTAAGAAAATTACCGGATAGTCAGGTAACAATGTCAACAGATGAAAATTATCTGACAACAATCAGCTGTGGCAAAGCAAAGTTTAATATTCCTGGAAAATCAGGGGAAGATTTTTCTTACTTACCTGTGATTGAAACCTCTGATTGTGTGACCATTTCCCAGTTTACCTTAAAAGAGATCATACGTCAGACGATTTTTTCAATCGCTGCGAATGAAAATAATAAACTTATGACAGGTGAGCTGTTTGAGATTAAAAATGACACCCTGCGTGTGGTATCTCTGGATGGTCATCGCATTGCAATTCGAAAAATTGTACTGAAAGATTCTTATAACGATCTGAAAGTGGTCGTTCCCGGTAAGACGCTAAATGAAATCAGTAAGATTCTTTCCGGAGAAGTAGATGATGAAGTAACCATTTACTTTGCAGAAAATCATATTATGTTTACTCTCGATGATACAAAGGTGGTATCACGTCTGATTGACGGAGAATATTTCCGAATTGACCAGATGCTTTCGAGTGACTACGAAACAAAAGTACAGATTAACAAAAAGGAATTTTTGGATTGCATTGATCGTGCAACGCTTCTGGTCCGGGAGGGTGATAAAAAACCGATTATTATTGACATTCGTGAAGATCAGATGGAACTTCAGATTAATTCTGCCCTTGGTTCCATGAATGAAAACATCGACATCAGCAAAGAAGGAAAAGATATTATGATTGGATTCAATCCCAGATTTCTGATCGATGCACTGAAAGTAATTGATGACGAAGAAATTTCCATCTATCTTGTAAATCCGAAAGCTCCCTGTTTCATCCGAAATGAAGAGGAAAGCTATGTATATCTGATTCTTCCGGTTAACTTTAACTCGATGAGGTAAAAGAAAGTCCCGGATTTTTGAGTGTTACCGTAAATTTATCGTTTAACGGAGGCAAAAAATGGAAATCATTCGTTTAAGGGAAGAATATATCAAACTTGGTCAGGCGCTGAAAGCTGCCAATCTGGTCGGTGACGGAGTGGAAGCAAAACTTGTGATACAGGATGGTCAGGTGAAAGTGAACGGCGAGGTAGATACCCGACGTGGGCGGAAACTTTATGCCGGAGATCTGGTAAGTTACAACGGGAATGAGATTAAGATTGAAAGTAATTAGATGGATGCCTGGCTATGTACATTAAATCTTTGGAACTGAAAAATTATCGTAATTACGATCAGTTATGCATAAATATAGATTCTGGTATAAATATTCTGTATGGAGACAACGCCCAGGGAAAAACAAATATCCTTGAGGCGCTGTATCTTTGCAGTACAACAAAATCCCACAGGGGAAGCAAAGACCGGGAAATTATCCGGTTTGATTGTGAGGAATCCCATATTCGGATGCAGGTATGCAAAAAGGGTACTGCTCACAGGATTGATATGCATCTGAAAAAAAACGGGCCAAAGGGCATTGCGATTGATGGAATTCCCATTCGAAAAGCGTCTGAGCTTTTTGGAATTGTAAATATTGTATTTTTTTCGCCGGAAGATCTGAATATGATAAAAAACGGACCTTCTGAGCGTCGGCGTTTCCTGGACGGCGAGATCTGTCAGCTGTCCAGAGTGTATATGATGGAGCTGGCAAATTATAACAAAGTAGTAGCTCAGAGAAATAAACTTCTCAAGGAAATTTCATTTTCCGGAAAGATGGCGGATACGCTGGATGTCTGGGATCTTCAGATGGAGCGCTACGGCAAAAGCCTCATTCGCAGGAGAGATGAGTTTATCGACCGGCTGAATCGGATCCTTGGGCAGATTCATGCAAGTCTGACCGGAGAAAAAGAGAAAATTGAGCTGGTTTACGAACCGAATGTGAGAGAGGAAACTTTTGCAAAGGAACTATCAGAGGCAAGAGCGCGGGATCTGCGTCTTGGGCAGTCCTGTGTAGGGCCTCACAGAGATGATTTCTGCGTAAAGGTCAACGGAATTGATATCCGACGATTCGGTTCCCAGGGACAGCAGCGTACAGCAGCGCTTTCCTGCAAGCTGGCGGAGATTCAGCTGGTGCAGGAGGAAATTCATGATACGCCGGTTCTGTTATTGGATGATGTTCTCTCAGAACTTGACAGCAGCCGTCAGAATTATCTTCTGCAGAGTATTCATAACATACAGACACTGATTACCTGTACCGGATTGGACGAATTTGTGGAAAATCAGTTTGAAATCAACAAAGTCTTTCGGGTGGCAGAGGGAACGGTGGTTCAAAACAAACAGGAGGAATCCAAATGAGCATAGAAAACATGGAAAACACAGAATATGGTGCGGATCAGATTCAGATTCTGGAAGGTCTGGAAGCCGTAAGAAAACGTCCGGGTATGTATATCGGAAGTACCTCGGCGCGGGGACTTCACCATCTGGTTTATGAGATTGTTGACAATGCTGTAGACGAAGCACTGGCCGGATTTTGTAAGAATATCGATGTTTCCATCAATGAGGACAATTCCATTACCGTAATTGATGACGGCCGTGGTATTCCGGTAGGCATAAACCACAAAGCAGGTCTGCCTGCCGTAGAGGTGGTATTTACCGTACTTCATGCCGGCGGAAAGTTTGGCGGCGGGGGATATAAGGTGTCCGGAGGACTTCACGGAGTAGGTGCATCTGTGGTAAATGCGCTGTCCAACTGGCTGGAGGTAACTGTGTATGCAGAGGGAAAAGTTTACCGTCAGCGCTATGAGAGAGGAAAAACGATTTACCAGCTGAAGGTAATCGGGGAATGTGATCCGAACAAGACAGGTACAGAAGTATCTTTTTTGCCGGATGATACGATTTTTGAGGAAACTGTTTTTGATTATGACACGCTGCAGACAAGAATCCGGGAGATTGCCTTTTTGACCAAAGGTCTTCGGATTGTGCTCAGGGACCGCAGAACGGATCCGGTCCGGGAGAAAACCTTTCACTACGAAGGCGGCATAAAAGAATTTGTACAGTATCTGAATAAAAGCAAAACAGAGCTGTATCCGAGTATTATCTATTGCGAAGGTGAGAAAGACGGAGTGCTGGTGGAAGTTGCCATGCAGCACAATGACTCTTATCAGGAAAATACGTATGGTTTTGTCAATAATATCACCACTCCGGAAGGCGGAACCCATATTGTGGGATTTCGAAATGCACTGACAAAAACCTTTAATGAGTATGCAAGAAAAAATAAGATGTTAAAAGACAGTGAGCCGAATCTGAGCGGAGAGGATATCCGGGAGGGTATGACAGCCATTGTCAGTATTAAGATTGAGGAACCTCAGTTTGAAGGACAGACAAAACAGAAGCTTGGCAACAGTGAGGCCAGAGGCGCTGTGGATAATATCGTCAGTAATCAGCTGGAACTGTTTCTGGAACAGAACCCGATGGTTGCAAAGACGATTGTTGAAAAATCCATTCTTTCCCAGAGAGCCAGAGAGGCAGCAAGAAAAGCAAGGGATCTGACCAGAAGAAAATCAGCACTTGATGGTATGTCACTGCCAGGAAAGCTGGCAGACTGCACGGACAAGGATCCGAAAAACTGTGAGATTTTCCTGGTGGAGGGAGATTCCGCAGGCGGTTCCGCAAAATCTGCCAGAAGCCGTGCGACGCAGGCAATTCTTCCGCTTCGCGGTAAGATTCTGAATGTGGAAAAGGCACGCCTCGATAAAATTTATGCCAATGAGGAAATTAAGGCCATGATTACCGCATTTGGTACGGGAATTCATGATGATTTTGATATTTCCAAGCTCCGTTATGACAAGATTATCATTATGACCGATGCCGATGTGGACGGTGCGCACATTGATACGCTGATGCTGACCTTTTTGTATCGGTTTATGCCGGAACTGATCAAACAGGGACATGTGTATCTGGCACAGCCTCCGCTGTATAAGATTGAGAAAAACAAGAAGGTATGGTATGCGTATGATGATATCGAGATGAACCGGATTCTTGATGAGATCGGTCGAGGTGACAATAAGATTCAGCGTTACAAAGGACTTGGCGAGATGGATGCGGATCAGCTCTGGGAGACTACTATGGATCCGGAGCGCCGTGTACTGCGCCGTGTTGTGTTTGATGAAGAGTACTCCTCAGAGATTGATCTTACCTTTACCACACTTATGGGAGATAAAGTAGAGCCCCGCCGTGAGTTTATTGAGCAAAAGGCAAAATACGTAAAGAATCTGGATATCTTTTAATTCATCGGAATGTCACATAAAAGCTGGAGGAAAAAATGGAAGATAATATTTTTGACAAAATTCACGAAGTCGATCTGAAAGAGACGATGGAGGATTCGTACATCGATTATGCCATGAGTGTCATTGCTTCCCGTGCACTTCCCGATGTAAGAGATGGTCTGAAGCCTGTACAGAGAAGAATCCTGTACTCTATGATCGAACTGAATAATACACCGGACAAACCGCATCGTAAGTGTGCGCGTATTGTCGGTGATACCATGGGTAAATATCATCCTCACGGTGACAGTTCCATTTATGGTGCACTGGTGAATATGGCTCAGGACTGGGCGACCCGTTATCCTATGGTAGACGGCCACGGAAACTTTGGCTCTGTGGACGGAGACCATGCGGCAGCCATGCGATATACTGAGGCGCGTCTGAGTAAAATCTCTATGGAAATGCTGGCGGATATCAACAAAGATACTGTGGACTTTGTTCCGAATTTTGATGAGACAGAGAAGGAACCGACGGTGATGCCATCCCGTTACCCGAATCTTCTGGTAAACGGAACTTCCGGCATTGCGGTAGGTATGGCAACTAATATTCCGCCTCACAATCTTCGTGAGGTGGTGAATGCGATTGTAAAAATCATTGACAATATCATTGAGGAAGACAGGGATACGGATCTGGAGGAGATTCTCCAGATTATCAAAGGACCGGATTTTCCAACGGGAGCTCAGATTCTTGGTACAAGGGGAATTGATGAGGCATATCGCACCGGCCGCGGTAAAATCCGTGTGCGTGCAGTGACGAATATCGAAACGCTGCCAAATGGAAAAAGTGAAATTATTGTCACGGAACTTCCCTATATGGTAAATAAAGCCAGACTGATTGAAAATATCGCTACCCTGGTGAGAGAGAAAAAGATTGACGGAATTACCAATATCGGAGATCATTCCAACCGGGAAGGAATGCGGATCTGTATTGAACTGCGCCGTGATGCTAATGCAAATGTAATTTTAAATCAGTTATATAAACATACCCAGATGCAGGATACCTTTGGCGTGATCATGCTGGCTCTGGTCAATAATCAGCCAAAAGTCATGAATCTGCTGGAGATGCTGTATTATTATCTGCAGCACCAGGAGGAAGTCGTCACCAGAAGAACGAAATATGATCTGAATAAGGCAAAGGAGAGATCTCATATTTTGGAAGGTCTTTTAAAAGCACTGGATCATATCGATGAAGTAATCCGCATCATCCGTGCTTCTGCCAATACCGCAGAGGCAAAAAAGAATTTGATGGAGCGGTTTGAACTGACCGATCCGCAGGCACAGGCAATTGTAGATATGCGTCTGCGCGCTCTGACAGGTCTGGAAAGAGAAAAATTGGAAAATGAATATCAGGAGCTGATGGCAAAGATCAGAAAACTGCAGCTGATTCTTTCTGACCGGAAAGAACTGCTTCGGGTCATTCGCCAGGAAATTCTGGAGATATCAGAAAAGTATGGGGATGAAAGAAGAACATCGATTGGTTTTGATGCTTATGACCTTTCCACAGAAGATCTTATTCCAAGAGAAAATACAGTCATCACGATGACAAAGCTTGGCTATATTAAGCGTATGACGGTTGACAATTTCCGCAGCCAGAACCGCGGCGGCAAGGGAATTAAGGGAATGCAGACGATAGAAGATGACTATATTGAAGAACTGTTGATGACTACCACTCATCATTATCTGATGTTCTTCACGAATACAGGAAAAGTTTATCGTCTCAAAGCGTATGAGATTCCGGAGGCATCCAGAACTGCCCGCGGAACCGCTATCGTGAATCTGCTTTCACTTCAGCCGGGAGAAAAAATTACTTCTGTGATTGCAATGCGTAAGTATGAGAAGGGCAACTATCTCTTCATGGCAACGAAAAAGGGAATCGTGAAGCGGACGCCGATCCAGGAATACGAAAATGTGAGAAAAACAGGTCTTGCAGCGATCACCCTGAGGGATGATGATGAACTGATTGAAGTAAAATCTACGAATAACAGTAAAGATATCCTTCTTGTGACGAAATTTGGACAGTGTATCCGGTTTAAGGAAAACGATGTCCGCGTGACAGGTCGTGTATCTATGGGCGTAAGAGGAATCAATCTGCTTGACGGAGATGAAGTAGTTGGCATGCAGATGAATACGCAGGGAGATTATCTGCTGATTGTCACTGAAAATGGTATGGGCAAGCGTACTTCCATTGGAGAATTTACCGTTCAGCTCCGTGGAGGCAAGGGTGTGAAGTGCTACAAGATTACAGAAAAAACCGGAAATCTGATTGGTGTGAAGGCCGTCAATGAGGAAAATGAGGTCATGCTCATCACGACAGAGGGAATTATCATCCGAATTCCGTGTTCGGGTATTTCCATTCTTGGAAGAGTCACGTCCGGTGTGAAGGTTATGGATGTATCGGACAATATCAAGGTTGCAAGTATTGCAAAAGTACGGGAAAAGGAAGAACCAGCAAAAGAGACTGCCAGTGCCAGCGAAGCTCTTTTGAATGAGATGGAAACTGCGAAAGAGGAAAATACACAGGAATAAGAAGTTGCCTTTTTCAGGAAATAATAAGAATGCGTGCAGCGAGACGTGTCTGAAAACAAAAGTATTTTCAGGCACGTTTTGTCTGTATGAGGCAAAGAATGGGACAGTGTATTGAGGGAGGAAGAAATGAAAAGAATTTTGCTTATGGTTTTGCGAAATATTTTAATGGTACCATGGATGTGGTTTCGGCTTTGCTATCATGCGAAGTATCCGGATAAGTATACTTTGGAGGAACATTTTGCTGTGCTGCGTGAAATTGTGCGTCGTGCCAATAAAGGAGGCAATATTACAATTCGATCCTATGGAGAAGAAAATCTGCCAAAAGAAGACGGATTTGTCATGTTTCCAAATCATCAGGGAATGTATGATGTGCTGGCGATCACGGCAGCCTGCTCAAGGACCTATTCGGTAGTGGCAAAAAAAGAAATAAAGGATATTCCGTTTCTGAAACAGGTATTTTGCTGCATTCATGCGTATTATATTGACAGAGATGATATCCGTCAGTCGATGCAGGTGATCGGAGAAGTAGCAAAAGAAGTCAAATCGGGAAAGAATTTTATTATTTTCCCGGAAGGAACCAGAAGCAAAAAAGGAAATCAGCTTCTGGACTTCAAAGGCGGAACATTTAAGTGTGCGGTAAAAGCGGGAAAACCTATTGTTCCGGTGGCGCTGATCAACAGCTTTGTGCCGTTTGATTCTCATTCCATAAAGCAGGTAATTGTAGAGGTGCATTTTCTGAAACCGCTGTATCCGGAACAGTATCAGGATATGAACACATCAAAGATCGCACAGTGGGCAAAAAGTGAAATAGAAAAAACAATCGCAAAATCAGAAGCGGCCTTATAGGAAACAGTAACCAAATTTAACAAAAAGCTTAAAAAAAATTGAAAAAAGAGTTGACTTTTGTTGGAGTGTTTTGTATAATGAACCATGCGTCACGAATGTGTGATGTGAATATCATTTTTATCATTTAGGCATTTGGAGAAGTACTCAAGTGGCTGAAGAGGCGCCCCTGCTAAGGGTGTAGGTCGTTTGCGCGGCGCGAGGGTTCAAATCCCTCCTTCTCCGTTTTCTTATGCCGTGAAAATGATATTTTTTATGAATAAAATTCTTGACAAAGATATAGTAACCTGGCATAATAATCGAGTTACTGATCGAAAAAAGAATAGCTTCATAAAAGAATTTCAAAAAATAAAAAAGTTCTTGACAAAAGCAAATGGCTTTGATAAACTATCAGAGTTGCTGATCGAGAGAACAGCTTCAAAAAAGAGATTCAAAAAAATAAAAAAGTTCTTGACAGAGGAAACTGCTTCTGATATAATAAACGAGCTGTTCCGAGCCGGAACGACAGAGAACCTTGATAACTAAACAGTAAAACACATCCTCGAAAGTTCTGAAAGTAAAATTCAAAA
>JALEOU010000099.1 GCA_022766945.1 Fusicatenibacter sp.
AACAACGGTGCTGGGAATTCGAACTGGAACATCGGCGGCCGCCCACTTTGTCAATATCTCGTAAATTAGATACATTTCTCAATATTTGGTATAAATGTATCGTGACTTTATACTCCGTACTTCGGTACGGAACAGAATGAAAAATTCTGTCCTTGCCCCTTGGCAAAAATAGAAGCCGTGAATGGCATCGGCCAGTACCTTGCTTGGAAAACCGATGAGGCTGACAAAGAGATATACAGGAGTTGACCATTTCAAAATGCATTACCAGAAACTGAAAAACATTGTATGGACGAAGAGAGTCGGGCATCTATTCGAGAGAGTGACGGATATTGAGAACATCAAACGCGCGATCAGAAGAGCAGCGAAGCGCAAAACAAATCGGCCTTCTGTGCAGAGAATTCTGAACGACATCGAAAACTATGCCAGAAAGATTCAGGAAATGTTGCTGAATGAAACCTTCGTTCCGGGAAAATACACGATCAGGGAAATCTATGACGGAATAAAGAAGAAAAAGAGAATCATTGCCGTACCGAGATTTTATCCAGATCAGTGCGTCCATCATGCATTCGTGCAAGTATTCAGAGAAATAGTGGAACATGGAGCCGACACCTTCTCCTGCGGATGTGTACCGGGAAAAGGTACGGACGGAGCACGAAAGATGATTAAGCACTGGATAAAAAGCGACCCGGTAGGGACGAGCAAAGTCCTGAAGCTGGACGTTCACCACTGCTATCCGACGATGAGCCATGAGGAATTGAGAAAGAAACTGGTAAAGAAGATAAAGGACAGGAGGTTCCTGAATCTGGCATTCAAACTGATTGCAAGTTATCAACAGCCGATGGCAGATCATACAAGGATGCTTCCAGAGACTGAAGCAGTGGGGATTCCGGTGGGACTTTACACATCGCCATGGTTTTGCAATTTCTTCTTTCAGGACATAGATCATCTGATCGCAGAAAAATGTGGAGCAAAGCACCACACAAGATATGTGGACGATATAGTCCTATTTGATTCAAGTAAACGGAGGTTACACAAAGCACTCCGAATGATTGCGGATGAGTTGAGAAAAGTTAAGATGCAGGTGAAAGAAAACTGGCAGGTATTTCCACTGAAGAGCAGGCCACTCGACTTTCTTGGATATAAATTCCATAGTGGAGGATGGACTACGCTGCGGAAATCCATCATGTACAGAATCAGCCATAAAGCGAAGAAGATTTCAAAAGTATCTTACATCTCGCCGACGAACGCATCCGGCATGATTTCATACATGGGATTCATTTACAATTCGGATTCATGGAACTTCTGGGAGGAACGTGTGAAACCGTTTATAAATTTAAAACTGTTGAAAGGAGTTGTGAGCAATGAGAATCGAAAGCAACATCAAGCCGCTTGTGCCGCATGAAATTGAAGCACTGCCGAAGGTAGCAGGAAGGACCTGCACTGTGATTTTCTATGAGAACATCGAAGGCCCGATCAAGAAGGATGAGGGAGAAGATGCGTACACATACGACAGATACACTCTGGAAACACAGTACAGAGAGAATCTGGAAGAATCCATCGGCAAGAACCGCGAAGCATGGTTGCAGAAAGCAATCGAAGCAGAGCAGGGAGGGAAAGAAAAAACCGAGATGGAGATTCTTCAGGAACAGGTGGCAACATTAAAAGATGAGAATGAAGCACTGAAGGCGAGCAACGAAGAGTTGAGCGGCATCGTGGACGATCTCATCATCGCAAGTTTGGGAGGTGACGAGAATGTATAATCGTCTGAAAAAATTATATCTCGCAGGAAGGCTGAATGACACCGGACTGGAAAATGCGGTTGCAAAGGGATGGATTACCGAGGAACAGAAGGCGGAGATCATTGAAGCAAAGAAAAAACAGGAAGCACAGAAAGAAGAATAACTTTCAGTGCAGCCACGCAGGGCATGATGGCTATTGCCGGAGAACTCTTGAAGAGTGCCAGGGGCCAGAGTGTCCTGCTTTTGGTTTATGCGGAGAATGTCAGGACTATTACATCCCGGCCGGACAGGAGCCGTGCAAGGATTGCCAGTACATGAAGATACAGCAAGAACAGTGAGGAGGTGGGAACAGTGGATGTGACAGCGATTATCATTGCAGCGAGTATTCCTTCGGCAATGACAGGATTCTGCTTCTGGCTCATCGAACAGAAGATTCAGAAAAGAGCAGATAAAGAGAGGGAAGAAAGAGAAGCAAGGCAGAAAAAGGTGGATGAAAGAGAAAGAGCCAGAGAGCAAACAGAACTCTGCATCATCAACTGCGTGAATGCTTCTCTTGCTCTGGGCGAAGCAACGGCCAGAGCAGTGCAGAGAATTCCCGATGCACATTGCAATGGGGATATGCACGCAGCACTGGAATATGCACAGAAAGTGAAGCATGAGCAGAAGAACTTTCTGAACGAGCAGGCAATCAAATCAGTAATTTAAGGAGGAAAAAGAACATGAAGAACATTAACTGGGCGAAGAAATTGACAAGCAGAAAACTCTGGACAGCAGTTGCATCATTCGTGAGTATGATGATTGTGGCAACCGGAGGAACAGAGAACACAGCTTCACAGGTAGCTGCGATCATCATGGCCGGAGCAACAGTGGTGGCATACATCATCGGTGAGGGACTGGCGGATGCAGCAAATGTCGAAATCGGAGAAGGGCAGCTGCTGACAGCAGAAGTCATCGAAGAAAAAGAAGAACAGTAAGAGATCGGAGGCGGAGCAATCCGCCTCTTTTCTCATTGGAGGAATCGGAACATGAAAAAAGAACATCTCGAAATACTCACAAAGATTATCGGCGGAGTTGAATCGGGCGGTCAAATTTATGGGAATCAGAACTATGCAGCATACGCAGGAAAGAATGCGAACTCTGAAAACGAGAAGACCTGCACTCTCGGATGGGCGCAGAATTACGGAAATGAAGGCAGAAGACTCTGCAAGATGATTCTGGAAGCGGATGCGAAAGCATTCAGAAAAGCGGACACAGCAGGCATTGAGAAGAAGTTGTCTGTTGACTGGGAGAAAACAGGCTGGAATCCTTCGGCGGCCGAGAAGAAGGCACTGATCGCAATTATCACGACAGATGCAGGAAAGAAGTGTCAGGATGAACTCTTCGAGGAATTGATGAACACATACATCAAAAATGCAGAAGCGTATGGAGTGACTGACATCAAAGCACAGATGATGTGGTGCGAGATTGAACATCTCGGAGGGCCAAAGCCAGTGAAGAGAATCTTTGAGAGGGCAGCCAAACCATACACACCGGACACGATCTTCTCATCCCTTCTGTTAGATCAGAAAGACACGAGCAACAACAATCAGGTCGGGGACAAGAAGTTCCAGAGCAGGCATGAGTGCTGCGTCCACTGGATTAAACAGTATGTCAAGGAAGAGACAAAAGATTCAGGAAAGGAAGTTGAGAAAATGTATTCAAGACAGGCAGTTGTCGATCTTGTGGAAAGCTGGGTCGGCAAAAAAGAAGCAGACGGTTCATACAAATCCATCATTGACATTTACAATAGTTTCACAGGAAAACTTCCGAGAAACACAAAAATGGAATATGGATGGGCTTGGTGCGCTTGTACATGGTCAGCACTTGCAATCGCACTCAAATACACTCCAATCATGCCGATTGAGATCAGCTGTTTTTATCTGATTGAGCAGGCAAAGAAGATGGGAGTGTGGGAAGAAAATGACGCTCGTATTCCGAAATTAGGAGAGGCTGTGCTGTATGATTGGGATGACAATGGAGTCGGAGACAATACCGGGAATCCTGAACACGTTGGCACAGTAACCTATGTCAATACAGCATCAGGCTATTTTATTGTAACCGAGGGCAATTATGGAAATGCGGTGAAAAAGAGAACTGTTTCTATCAATGGAAGATATATCAGAGGATTCATCGCTCCGAAATACGATTCAGATGCTGCACAGAGCCATCCGGTTCAGACACCGGGCAAGAACGTTTCGACGGTGGCTCATGAGGTTATTGCTGGCCAGTGGGGAAATGGCGATGCAAGAAAGAACGCTCTGAAGGCAGCAGGATATGACCCAGCAACTATTCAGGCAGAAGTCAACAAGATTCTGAACGGCTCTGCGGCAACAACTACAAAACCGCAGCCAGCAGATCAGAAGATCACAAAGACAGTGAAGTCTACTTGCTACGCAAGAGAATTTGACAGAAGCCTCGCAGGGGAATATAAGACCACAGCGAACTTGTATTGCAGGAATGATGCTGGAAGCAACAAGAAAGCATTGTGCTTGATTCCGAAAGGCACAACGGTGCATAACTACGGATATTATAACACTTTCAATGGAGTGAAGTGGTTATATATCACAGTGACTATTGACGGCATTGAATACATCGGATTCAGTTCAAAGGATTATTTAAAGAAATAAGATCAGAAAATGAAAGAGAACCGGGCAGGTGAAAAACCTGTTCGGCTCTCTTTTTTGTGCATATTGCCTTTTCAACAGTATAAATCAGGCTCCGATCAGAGGCAACACGAAGTAAAAATGTACAACAGAATTGTTTATACTAACTATGCAGTACCGACGGGAGCGCTGGATACCGCCATGGGACTGACGGTTGTGAAATTATTCAGGGAACTGACGGAACAGGAAGGGGTCACGATTGTGATGACGACGCATGATGTGGGATTGATGGAGCTTGGCGACCGGGTTTACGAACTGGAGGGAGGCGAACTGGTCCATGGAGAACAGGGAAGCAAAGCCAATCATTGAATGCGACAACCTGGTTAAGATTTACAAAACCAAGGACATCGAGGTCATGGCTCTGCAGGGGTTGGATATTACGATTAATCAGGGTGAACTGATGGCCATTATCGGAAACAGCGGGTCCGGAAAATCCACATTTCTGAACATGATCGGCGGTCTGGACCGGCCTTCTGCCGGCCGGCTGATTGTGGACGGCAGGGATCTTTTCAAAATGAACGAACAGGAACTTGTAGAATACAAGCGAAAGACGGTGGGATTTGTCTGGCAGAATCACGCCAGAAACCTTCTGCCCTATCTTACTGCATGGCAGAACGTACAGATGCCCATGCTGTTTGGCACAGAGAAGAAAAAGAAAGAGAAGGCGCTGGAATTGCTGGAACTGGTGGGCCTTTCACACAAGAAGAATAACTGTCTGAATCAGCTTTCCGGAGGAGAGCAGCAGCGGATTGCCATTGCGATTGCGCTGGCCAATGATCCGAAAATTTTGCTTGCAGATGAGCCGACAGGAGCGGTGGACGTTAAAACCGGTACCTACATTCTGGATATGTTCCGGGAAATCAATCAAAATACAGGACTTACGATTGTCATTGTCACGCATGATCGGCTGCTCAGCAAAAAAGTGAATCGGGTAGCCGCGATTCGGGACGGAAAGATCAGCTCTGAGCTGATCATGAAGCAAAGCTATAAAGACCGGTTGAACGAGATCACCGCTTTTACGGAAACGAATGAAGTTCAGGAGGAATATGTGATTCTGGATCGGGCAGGACGGGTGCAGATTCCCCGGGATGTACTGGAAAAACTTGGAATTAATGGGAACAAAGTCCGCATGAACGTGGAGGATGATAAGATTATCATCACAAAACCGTGAGAAGTCAGAGTACAGATACTTGGGTATAAATTTATACAATGTACGTATTTGGTGGCAATATAATTGTGCAAATGGTATAATGCTCCTACAATCTTCGGATCCATAATCTGTCATATGTTCTACATGGCCGGAAGATGATGGGCAATGGATCCGTGCCAAGAAAGGAGAATCGAGAGTATGACAAACAGAGAAAGATTTATCAGAACCTTAAAATGTGAGAAGATTGGAGGACAGGTGCCAACTTTCGAGCTGGTTTTTTTCCTGACCATGGAAGCATTCGGGAAAGTGCACCCATCCCATCGATTCTACGCGCAGTGGGATCAGATGAGTTATGAGGAGCAAAAGCTGCACATTGAAGATATGGCCGATTTATATCTGGATATTGCGAAAAGATACGGTCACAGTGCTATCTTTATACAGCCGGATAAGGAGCTGTACCTTGGCAGACCGGCAGACCTGAACGTTACCCAGTGGCTTCTGGAAACAATTCGTGAGAAGTCAGGAGACGAATATTTCCTTATGATGCACGGAGACCCTACATGGGCGATTCCGGATGGCAACAGCATGATGGATTTTTCGGTACAGATGTATGAAGAACCGGAAGTATTGAATGAGAAAAGCAAAAGAAGACTGGAACAGAGTCTGGATTTTGCGGCAAAGCTGGATCAGAAGGGTCATCTGCTGGATGGATTTGCTCTTTGCTCCGATTATTGCTTTAATACCAATCCGTTTTTTAGCTGTGAACAGTTTGATGAGTTTATTGTCCCGTATCTGAAGGATGTTCTGACAGAATATCGCAGGATGGGATATTATTCGATTAAACATTCTGATGGAAATATTCTGCCAATCTTAAAGCAGATCGCGGATTGCAAGCCGGATGCGATCCATTCTCTGGATCCCCAGGCAAAAGTAAGTCTGACGGAAGCGAGAAAAATTGTGGGAGAAGACATTGCTTTGATCGGAAATGTGAACTGCGGTCTGCTGCAGACAGGAACGGACGAAGAATGCCGCCAGGATATTTTGCGTTCTCTCCGTGAGGGGATGGAGAGCGGTAAAGGGTATGTATTTGCGACCTCCAATTGCGCTTACACGGGAATGCCGTTAAAACGGAACGAAATGATGATTGATATCTGGAGAGAATACGGTAATTATGACAGGCAATGATGCAAAGAAGAATTATTTAAAAAGTGTTTTCTTTGAGACTCCGGACTATATTCCTGTGTCATTTTGCATCAGTCCGGCCTGTTATGAAGCTTACCCGCCGGAGGAACTTTTTAAATTAATGGAATGCCACCCGTTTCTCTTTCCGGATTTTAAGGCACCGGACCATTTTGAGCCGGTCTATGAGCTTAATATGCGTAAGGATGTTCCTTACAGGGACGATTTCGGGTGTATATGGAAGACGATGATGAATGGAATTATCGGCACGGTGCAGGAGCATCCGCTGGAAGACTGGAGTGCCTATGAAACATACGTCTTTCCTGATCCGGAAAAAAGCAATGGTCTTGGGCCTGTGAATTGGGAAGCGTTTGAGGAGCAGGTGAGGTGTATGCGCGCTGCGGGACATCTGACCTGCGGTTGTCTGCGCCATGGACACACCTTTCTGCAGCTGTGCGATCTTCGGGGGTATGAGAACCTTCTGTTTGATATGATGGATGAGGAGCCGCTTTTGGATGATCTGGTCCTGAAACTGGAAGCATTTAATATGGTACAGATCCGTCATTTTCTGAAAGCGGATGTGGATATGGTACAGATTCCGGAGGACCTTGGGATGCAGCAGGGACCGATGCTGAGCGTTGACAATTTCCTTCGCTATATAAAACCTTCCTATCAGAGAATGATTGCGTCTGTAAAGGAAGCGGGTAAAATTGTCCATATGCATTCGGATGGAGATATTCGTCTGCTGTCTGATCATTTGATCGAAAGCGGAGTGGATCTTATCAACCTGCAGGATCTGGTAAACGGAATTGACTGGATCAGGGAAAAACTTCAGGGGCGTATCTGTGTGGAACTGGATATTGACCGCCAGAAGATTACTCCTTATGGAACCCCGGATAAAGCTGCTTTTTCCAACGTGTACTGTAGCTGTGAGACATCCACAATACTTCCCGGATAATCCTCATAGTACAACGGTTTTTCATTCTATCCATCCAGAAATGCAAGACTTTGGTCTCTTGTAATACTGTTAATGAAGTCAGAAATCTTCGAGTCACTATAGATTTTCATCCTGTTTGTGAATAACGGATGATTAAATGCATAATCAGGATAATACTGACCGGCATTGTTCTCTGCAATGATTGAATACACAGCCAAATCAAGAAACAAACCACTATTCTTACCGATGATGTCTCCAATCATTTCATCCAGTGATACTCTGAAATGATTCTGCGTAACACGAAATATGTGCCAATTCTGAGACATCCGCTCCTGTAAGCTTCGCCTTTTGTTTTCGGAAGTGTGGTTTTCATGCGCTGACCGGACATCATACTGCGCTGTATTCCTCCACGAGAGATATTTTCAGGAACAGCTGCGATCAGGCGCTCCGGCTGTTTGAAAAAGCGGGATTCCCGAAAGAAAAACTGCTGATGGGGGCAGCTTTTTATTCCAGAAAGTGGGATAATGTAAAAGATCGATACCACGGCTTTTTACAGTATACGGAAAAGGGCGGCGGATATGGCCCCAATTACGATGAGCTGGCAGAAGTGAAAAGAGAAGGAATCGGAGGCATCTTTTACTGGTGTCACAGCGGCGATGAAAGCGGGGTTCTTTTGCGAACCATCGGTTTGGAAATGGGGAAGTAAGCCCCGGGATATCAGAGCTGCTGCAGAGCGATAAACTGCTAAGAAGGCAGATATTTTGTGCGAGAGGAAAAGGAGACTTGTATGCGGATTCAATTTGGAAATGCAAATCTGACGCTGTCGGATAAGGGTATGATTACCGACATGATGTACGGTGAGAAATCTGTTTTCCCAAAGGGACAGATTTCCTGGCTGATCAGACTGTTTAAAGGCAACGAGCCTGTAGAGGCAAGAGAGGTGACACAGGAAGGGAACCTGCTCACCTATCATTTTGAGAACCTGGAGGAGACGGTCTCTGTTCTGGTGACAGAAAAGGAGGACTATACCGTATTTGAAGTGATACAGTGTCCGGAATATTTTGACTTTCTGGAAGTGGGACCGATCGTTACAGTTATTAAGGAAGTCGTAGGAGATGTAGTCGGCGTCGTGCAGGGGGGAGATGTGGCCATTGGAATTCAGGCGTTGAATACGAAGACGCTTCCCGGAATTCCACAGGAACTTGTGAACCATGCTCCGTATGTGAAGCCGGATGTTACATCGTCGGTGACAGTCTGCAATTTTGACTATACGATGGCAACGGCATATGATATGCCCTTTGGCAGCGTACTGCAATTGTTCTGTGAAAACAGAAGACGGGACAGGATTAAGACTGTGGGGTATGCCAAAAATGTCATTCCCGCTCCGAGTCTGGATCGGGAAGATGCCGATATCAGGGGGACAAAATTTGCGCTGTTTGCATGCGCAAGACCCATGGCGCTGGAAACAATCGGAAAGATCGAAATCGGAGAAGGACTTCCGCATCCCATGCTGGATGGAGAATGGCTGAAAACTTCCAGAAAGGCCGTGAATTCTTATCTGATCAGTGAATTTGGCACAGCAAATATTGAAAAAATGACGGCATATGCCATACAGGGCGGATTTCCATATCTGTATCATCCGGAACCCTTTGACACCTGGGGGCATTTCGAAATGAGAAAGGAACAGTTTCCGAATGGAGATGATTCTTTGAAAGAATGCGTGGACTATGCAGAGGCTCACGGAGTTCGGATCGGTCTGCATACACTCACCAGCTTTACCAAAACGAATGATGCCTATGTGACACCCGTTCCGGACCGGAGATTAAAATCCATGGTGCCCGTGAAACTTCTGGCAGACGTATCGGATTCCCAGACAGAAATCCTGGTGGATCATCTGGCCGGATTTGAATATGCGGCGACCTTGAACTGTTTCCGGATAGAAGACGAGCTGCTGCAGTATACGGAGTATGAGATGACAGAAGAAAAGGCGGTCATCTTAAAAGGCTGTACCAGAGGAGCTTTCGGCACAGCGGCAAATGCACATGCGGCAGGCTGCGGGGTATATAAACTGATCGATTATCCCTATCAGACCTTATTCCCCGATATTGAGCTGCAGGATGAATTTGCAGACAGAATTGGTGAACTGTTCAACAAAACCGGCGTGAAGCAGCTTTCTTTTGATGGGCAGGAAGGCTGTGAATGGACAGGAGAGGGCGAGTATGCGGACAATCGATTCGCTATGCGATGCTATGAGAAGTTTGATCATCTTGTGCTGAACGATGCTTCCAGACTGCATCATTTCCTGTGGCACATGAACACGAGAATGAACTGGGGAGAACCCTGGGGAGAGGAAATGCGTGTCGGACAGGTGGAAGGACGAATGAGAAATCAGGAGTTTTTCAGGAAAAATCTGTTTCCAGCCATGCTGGGATGGTTCCTGATCCGAAAGGCAAACAGGAGATTTGAAGCCAGCACGCTGATGGATATGGAATGGGCATTGTCCGAGGCTGCCGGGTTTGATGCGGGATTTTCCCTCTCTGCAACGGAAAATACACTGGATTCTCTGGGCACAACGGATGAGATTCTGGAGGCTGTCAGGAACTGGGAAATTCTCCGGTATGAGAACCGTTTTGAGGAGGATCTGAAAGAACAGCTTCGCAGACCGGAAACAGAATGGCATCTTGAGAAAATTGATGACTGGAATTATAAACTGTATCCGATGGCGATCAGCAAGCCGTTCGTCTGTGACCTGCTGGAGATGCAGCCGGGGCAGCCCGGTGGTTCCGACTGGAGTTTTGACAATCCATTTGAAGAACAGCCGCTTGTCTTCCGGATGAGAGTAGAAGGGTATGGCTATATTGAAAATCCGAGATTTTATACCAAAAAAGGAATGATCAATTTTGAAGCCGTTGTCAAAGGCGGTCAGTATCTGATTTTTGACGGGCAGGAGGCCTGGGTGACTGACCGGAACTATAACAAACTGTCGAAGGCAGAGCATACCGGAAACTGCCTTGTGGAGAAGGGAAGCGCACCGTTAAGCTTTGGATGTTCCTTCGGAGGAGAGGAAGGCCCGGAGGTGAAGGTAAGGGTGATCACACAGACAGCTCCGCGGATGATCAGCAGAAACTAAGATACGAGATAGACAGACAGGGATCCCCGGGAAGTCGTGCAGACCTCCCGGGGATCCCTGTCTGTTCAGAATACGGTGCCGGATTTCTCCTTGTTGTTTTTGATGAACTCTGAGGGTGTGCACCGGGTGTATTTTCGAAATACGCTGGTGAAATAGCTGCTTGTATTAAAGCTTAATGCCATGGCAATGTCCGTGACGGAGTTCCCTTTCAGAAGCAATTGCTTGGAGAACTCGATTTTCTGACGATTGATATAGTCTCTGGGAGAACTGCCGGTCTCCAGTCGGAACTTCTGCTTGAACTGGGAAAGGGAAAGCCCTGCTTTGTCGGCGATCACTTCCAGAGAGAGATCCTCTTTAATGTTAGAATGAATATAGTGAAGGGCCGCGTCAATGTCAGGCGTCAGGGATGGAAGGTAGTCCGGCGATTCGCAGCAGAACAGATTCAGCATCGTCACAAGAAGAGAGGCGCACAGGTACCGGTCGTTTTCCGACTCAGACAATGCGCAGGAAAAAGCTTTTGGCAGTATGGATAAACTCTCTTTTTGGCGCAGGAACATGACATGGCGTCTGGTGATGCTGAAGCGTTCCAGAAGCGATTCTGCGGCAGGATGGGAAAGCCAGAGAAAGTTTTCCGGATGGGAGACTTCGAGTTGCAGCCAGTAAAATTCTCCCACGGACATAGGCATACTATTGGTACTGTGTATTTCATTTGGATAAGCGATAAAGAGTTCTCGCCTTTTGATGCAGTAATTTGTATTTCTGATGCAGAAAGTGTAATCACCGTTGATGATAAAAGTCAGTTCCAAAGCATTTTCATGAAAATGATCAGGTAAATAGCAGCTGGCGGTAATATCCCTCTGCCAGCCAAAACTGCGGATTCCGGGGATTCCAAGCTGCTCCTGCGTAAGGACGATTCTGTTGGAAGAACTGACAGGGTAATCGTTCCAGCTGATTGCATCCGACATAAACGTTGCCTCCTGTTTCAACATCAATAATCATAACCGATGCAAAATTGTTAATTTTGTACGGCATATGAAATTGGTAGTTTTTTGTTTTGTGTATATTGTAATATAAATTTATTGGAGATGTCAACGGAAGATGATATGCAGAGAATTGGACGGAGGGGGATTTATGCAGTACATAGACTATAGCATTGCAAAAGAAAAACTGTATTATTTGCCTGTTTCACTGGATGCGGTCTATTATGTGATGGCGGATAATAAATGCATGGTTCACCATAGCGCATTTTCGGATGAAAGGGTATTGATTATTTCCTTGAGCGGTCGGGGTGCGATTCGTACAAAAGGAAAAGAGATCGAGATAAATCAGGGAGAACTGTTGATGTTTGATGCTCCCAAGGAAGAGATTCGATACCAGTGTATGGACAACAACTCTTAACTTCCTGTAAAATTAACTCTCGTCATGTCCAAACAACGCATTATTCATCGTCAAAATCGTCTTCATCCCAGTCTGGATACTGTTGAATACTTCCTTTTGACTTAACTATACGGGGCTTGAAATTCTCCTGTAC
>JALEOU010000121.1 GCA_022766945.1 Fusicatenibacter sp.
TGAGGATTGCGGGAAAGTATTGTGGCATTTTACAACTCCACAGGCCCGTACAAAACTGCTCTCACTTTATCCAAAATTTGAATCATCTGGGGATTAAAATCCCCAGATATAATTACCATAAATTACAAGTGGTCAGTACAAGAGACCTCATAACTCATGTTTGGGCAAAGAAGATATCCACTTTTGACCTATACAAGGCAAATGAAAATTTCAGCATGTTTTTTAGAAAAACTTATGGCAGCGTCAGCTACCTGGCTGAACTGTAACGAAAAAAATATAAACATATCGGATGATAATTTCTTCCGTTTACAGTATCCTTCAGAGAAACCTTCTCATTTCTGTCATTATCTTATAATTTAAAACTGGTAATGCCGTTTAGTAGTATCCTGTCTTTTGGAGTACGGCCGTTTAGTAGTATAGGAGTGGGTGATCGAGATGAAATTTCAAAGGATTGAACAATTACGTCTGGAACGTGGTCTGACGATTCGTTTCGTTGCTGCCTATCTCGGCTGTAACCGTGATGTTTACGCCCGTTATGAGAAAGGCGGGCGTCAGATTCCTGTGGATCTGGCAATTCGTCTCGCCAGACTTTACGACTGCAGCATGGATTATCTCCTGGGACTTTCTGATATCAATCATCATTATGGAGAATAAACCGGGCAGTCGGGATTTTCCTTTTCCTGACTGCCGCTGTGAACAATTACCGGATCAGATATTCCCGGATCCACAGTTCATCCAGTTTCCATTCCCCATCCTCCTCCAGATGAAGGTCAATGTAAAACGGCCATCCAAGATGTCCCTGCCAAAATGATTTTCCGATCTGAAAAAGGATACTGCAGTTTTCTGTTCTGTGAACTTCATCTTCCTGCTCGATAAACTGCTCTTTTGGACGGATCCGTATCCCTATTTCTTTATAGAAGAAACTCCTTTCTTCCAGCCCTGCTTCCTGCATCAGTTCTTCCCTCAGGCGATGAACTTCCATTCCATCCAACACTCCTTCCCTTTCACAGTATTCCCGGATTCTTTCAGGAAATCCCTCTCTGACGGCTTCTTCATCCGCATCACAGATCGCTCCCATGATATCCATTGCTATCCTGGCTGCCCTGTTTATTTGCTGATCTTTCATGAACTCTTTCCTCCTTACTGAACCGCTGCGCAGGTTTTCTGAATAAATCGTCTGCTTTCTTCCGACACTAAGCATACAGCCGCCTGTAAAAGTTCTCCTCATCATACAGCAAAACCGGCGCAGAGATTCGTGCAAATATAGCCGTATAGTCGTATTTGTCCTTAAATTCTGCCGCCATTTGGTAGGATTAGTGGCAAAGGATTGGTAGACACAAATGAAATATCAGAGAATCGAAGACCTGCGAGTTGATCACGATCTGACAATCAAAGAGATATCCGCGATACTAAACTGT
Source organism: Fusicatenibacter sp. (assembly GCA_022766945.1). Lineage (GTDB taxonomy): Bacteria > Bacillota > Clostridia > Lachnospirales > Lachnospiraceae > Fusicatenibacter. The sequence goes on from JALEOU010000121.1 coordinate 1,419, forward strand.
CACAGGGATGTATATTCCCGTTACGAAAAAGGAACCCGCGATATTCCTACTGATTTTCTGATCCGTCTCGCAAAACTTTATGACTGCACAACAGACTATCTGCTGGGCATCAGCGATGTAAAAAGAAAATTCGGTCAATAAATCAAAGATTTTTCTTCTGGTGATTGTTTCATCTGTTCTTATACGACCATTTAGTAGTATTCAAATTATAACGATAATCGGTATATGGAGTCAAGTAGGTAACCGCAGATGCCAGAGTTGTTTCACTCTTAACTTCCTGTAAAATTAACTCTCGTCATGTCCAAACAACGCATTATTCATCGTCAAAATCGTCTTCATCCCAGTCTGGATACTGTTGAATACTTCCTTTTGACTTAACTATACGGGGCTTGAAATTCTCCTGTAC
>JALEOU010000113.1 GCA_022766945.1 Fusicatenibacter sp.
TTAGTCTGTTCCCACATCCAGCTTCCTTCAGATTCCACCTCACGATGGACACCCTTGCTTTCGGCTATATCCTTCCCACTGCCGGGCGGACTCGGGACTTTCACCCGTTAGAAACGTGCGCCGCCGGGCGCACAAAGAAAACACCACTTTTTCTGCACTGGAAAAAGTGGTGTTTTGCATGAACCGTGTTCTCCTAATTCAGTTTTGCCCTCTTTTACAGGAGGCTAAAGATCATTTGTGCGCGTTTCTTACATTCTGTCATGGCAGGTTCTGGAAATAACATCCAGCTGCTGCTCTCTTGTCAGATCGATAAATTTCACCGCATAACCGGACACACGAATCGTGAAGTTTGCATATTCTTCTTTTTCCGGATGTTCCATTGCATCGATCAGTTTTTCTTTACCAAAGACATTGACATTCAGATGATGCGCTCCCTGATGGAAATACCCATCGAGAACATGAGTCAGATTCTCTACACGCTCCTCATCGTTATGACCAAGTGCTTCCGGATTGATTGTCTGTGTATTGGAAATACCATCCAGTGCATCCTCGTACGGAAGTTTTGCCACAGAGTTCAGAGAAGCAAGCAGGCCATTCTGTTCAGCACCGTAGGACGGGTTAGCGCCTGGTGCCAGCGGTTCTCCGGCTTTTCTTCCGTCCGGAAGAGATCCGGTTGCCTTACCATATACCACATTGGAAGTGATGGTCAGAATGGAAGTTGTCGGTTCAGAATCACGGTAAGTATGGCAGTATTTCAGTTTGCTCATAAAGGTGCGCAGCAGCCATACAGCAATCTCATCTGCTCTTGGATCATCATTGCCGTATCTGGGGAAGTCACCGGTAGTTTCATAATCAACAACCATACCGTCCTCATCGCGGATAGTTTTAACTTTTGCGTATTTGATAGCGCTTAAGGAATCTACCACGTGTGAGAAACCTGCGATACCGGTAGCAAAGGTACGCCTTACATCTGTATCAATCAGAGCCATCTCAGCTGCTTCATAATAATACTTGTCGTGCATGTAGTGAATCATGTTCAGTGTGCCTACATACAGATGAGCCAGCCAATCCAGCATTACATCGTATTTTTTCATCACTTCATCGTAATCCAGATATTCGGAAGTAATCGGCTGATATTCCGGTGCGACCTGCTGTTTCGTCTTCTCATCTTTACCGCCGTTGATTGCGTACAGAAGACATTTTGCCAGGTTTGCGCGTGCTCCGAAGAACTGAATTTCCTTACCTGTCTCAGTTGCAGATACGCAGCAGCAGATGGAATAATCGTCTCTCCATACCGGACGCATTACGTCGTCATTCTCATACTGGATGGAGCTTGTCTTCACAGAGATATAGGATGCATATTTCTTAAAGGATTCCGGCAGACGCTCAGAATACAGTACAGTAAGATTCGGTTCCGGAGAAGGTCCCATGTTTTCAAGGGTATGCAGGAAACGGTAATCATTCCTGGTGACCATGGAACGGCCGTCCATACCCATACCTGCTACTTCCAGAGTTGCCCACACCGGATCACCGGAGAACAGCTGGTTGTAGGATGCGATTCTTGCAAATTTTACCATACGGAATTTCATGACCAGATGGTCGATCAGCTCCTGAGCCTCTTTCTCCGTCAGGATTCCCTTTTTCAGGTCACGCTCAATATAAATATCCAGGAAAGTGGATACACGTCCGACACTCATAGCAGCACCGTTCTGAGTCTTGATTGCTGCAAGGTAACCGAAATACAGCCACTGAACAGCCTCTTTTGCATTGGAAGCCGGTGCGGAGATATCAAACCCGTAGGAAGCTGCCATTACTTTCATTTCTTTGAGTGCCTTGATCTGATCAGCAATTTCTTCTCTTAGCTGGAAGTCACCACGGCGCATACCCTGACGATTGGTAGCAGCAAAATCCTTCTGCTTCTGCTCAATCAGGTAATCAATACCATAAAGGGCTACACGACGATAATCGCCAACGATACGGCCTCTTCCGTAAGTATCAGGAAGACCGGTAAGGATCTTGTTGTGACGGGCCACCTTCATCTCAGGCGTATAGATATCAAATACACCCTGGTTATGAGTTTTGTGATATTTAGTGAAGATCTCATGGAGCTTTTCGCTTGGTTTATATCCATACATCTCACAGGACTGCTCGGCCATATTGATACCGCCGTAAGGCATAAATGCTCTCTTTAACGGCTTATCTGTCTGAAGTCCGACTACCTGCTCCAGATCTTTCATATCGTCGTCAATGTAGGCAGCACCATATGCGGTAATTCCGCTGACAACGTCTGTCTCCATATCGAGGACACCGCCTTTTGCACGTTCCTCTCTTTGAAGTTCCTGTAATTTTCCCCACAGACGGTCTGTTGCTTCTGTAGGTCCCTCCAGGAAAGACGCATCTCCATCATATGGAGTGTAGTTGTTCTGAATAAAGTCGCGTACATCTACGCCCTCTTTCCAGAGTCTGCCTGAAAAACCATTCCACTGTTCAAATTCTTTCATTACAGTTTGTCCTTTCTGATGTAATTTTTAACTTCGTTATTAATATAACAAATTCATCAGAATCAGGCAATATATGCACTTAAAAAAGAACAATCTGTTTTTGCACACGACATAAGCTGCGGTAATCGTTTTCCTCAGTGAAAGGAGTAAGTTCCTTTGGTAAAATCCACTGTCACGGACATTCCATTGGAAAAACAGCTGCGCTGTATGGAACCGTCATTCGTAATCAGATCATGATGCACAAGCTCGCATTCTGCCACCTTCTCATGAAATCCGGATACGACGCGGCAGCGCTTTATGCTCTTGGATAAATCCGTCTCAGATACAAAAGCTCCATCACAATTAGGGTAGGCACCGTCCCGGATCAGATAAGGAGCTCCTCCGTTAATGAGCGCGTACAGCATATAGTCCTCTGTATCTTCGAAATGTTCCATCATCCAGGGCTCAATGACACAATCATGATAAACCAGATTGAACAGCGGAACGGGAATTCCTAAACGTGGAGAGCCTGCAGGGCGCATCATAAATTCATAGGGCGCATAGTGACAGAAAACCAGGCTGGGAATGGCCCAGTCACTGACTTCTTCTGAGCTGGTCAGAATTCCGCGGGAAAGAAGGTATGAGAAACAACTGCTGCGATACTCATAACATTCTCTTCGTGTCATACGATGCTCCGGGTTGTCGCACTCGTCTCCTTCGTTGCAGGTAAACACGTCCAGATAAGTTCCATCAAGATGAATTCCGTGCTTTTCAAGCTCATCAAAATTTCTTCTTACATAATAAGGTGCCTGTGTTGCACACAGATAAGACTGCCATCCGCCTGCCCAGCGATTATGGGAAGGAATGGTGCCGTCCGGAAGGCAAACAGCATACCGCTTATCGTATCCTGGAGCATTGTGATAATAATCCCGGTACTGATCATGTGTTCCAAAGAGATAGCCGCATCGATGCACTGTTTCCACAAGAGAACGGAGACCTTCCCAGCCTCCGGCTTCCATGCAGGCCGGCATATAGTCCGGATGACAATTGTCATATCCCGGCTGTGCCCATCCATCCAGATGAAGATAAAGCTTTTCTACCCCATGCTCATGGAGCTGAATGATTTGCTGCTCTCTAGCCGGAAATGGAATCAGGTGATTATTTTTTTCCGGATCTTTGGGATCGAAAAAAGCAGAGTCGGGCTGGACAGATGTTTTGATTCCGGTATGGACAAACGCGCAGCCGATCAGCTGATTGATTGACGGATTTCTCACTGCCTTTTCCGCAAGAGTTTTTAAGTGTCCCTGTTCGATTGCGTAGGTGCGGTAAACTTTGCAGAGATCATTGTAATCGCAGTCCTCAAGAAAAGTATAGCGGAAAACTCTGCGGTAATTCATTTTTCCGAGGCTTTGTTCCAGCCATGCTCCCACGTGAGTATAGGGACCTTTGGCAGGATGTTCTGCACGCCAACCGGCATTCCATGGAGTTACACACACAGCAAGATAACCAGCACGCTCTTTCACCTGACCAAACCAGGGCATATAGCCGCCGGCTGTTTCAAATCTTCCATCAAAGGCGGCGGGACCAAGTGCGTTTTCCCATGTGTTGGGAAGAAGAACTCCCTGCTGAAGTGTCAGAAGTGTATACCAGTCTTCCCGAGGCTCATCAAATTCCATTTCCGAAGGCCAGAGAACTTTCTGAACGTGCAGTCCTGTTTCATTAAAAGGAATCCATTCAAAGTAAATCTGCTCCGTTGCGGCCTCAATCCATACAATTGTCTCAAACGAATAACCGTTTTTCCACTGAAAACGGCTCTGAATTCCCTCGCCAACTCCATTTTTAAATACTTGATGGAAGATCTGATCTGCTTCGCAAAAATAGAAGCTTCCTTCCTCGCAGAACAAGAGCGGACGATCCTCCGCTCTTGTTCTCCAGATGATATTCCTTTTTTGAATTGTCCAGACAAGCGTTTCCTCATCCAGACTGATTTTTGTATTATGACTTTGAACTGTTTTCATAGCATTCATTTTTCCAGATCACATTTTGCAATTGCTTTTCCGTCTCGCCAGATCCTCTCCAGATCATAAAACAGACGATTTTCTTCATCAAAGAGATGAATGACCACATCGCCGTAATCCATCAGAATCCAGTTTGCGTTCTGATATCCCTCAATCTGTTTTGGGGAAATACCCTGTCTGCCGAGAGTTTCTTCCACATTATCTGCCATTGCCTGTACCTGATTGCGGTTGCTTCCGCTGGCGATCAGAAAATAATCTGCAAGTGTGGACACTTTTTCAATATCAAGAATCCGCACATCAATTGCTTTTTTGTCTTCCAGAGCTTCCACTGCTGTCAGGGCTGTTTTCTTTGATTCGTTCAATGGTATTCCTCCTTTATTCTTCTGTCTCTTCTGCCGGATACCTTTCCTCATGCAATTTTCTGTAGAACAGAAATGCATCCGCTGTCGTTGTATCCAGCGCCTTTGGATTGGAAGAGAGGTATTCCATGCTGTCTTTTAAAATCTGATACATGCATTCATCGATATCTGTGAATGCCAGTTTGCGCACGAGAGCAAGATGAGGTGCTTTATTTCTTGCGGGTTCAATATAATCAGCGATATAGATGATTTTTTCCAGCATGGTCATGTCTGGTTTTCCGGTCGTATGCCAGGTAATCGCACTTAATATTTCGGGATCACTGATGTCATATTTTTTTTCGGCAAGATACGCCCCAAGTTTTGCGTGAAGAAGAAACGGATTTGCCAGTTCGAAAGAGGTTACCGGAATCTCGTTCTTCTTGCACATATTGATTTTCTTATCGTTCGGGATACACTTCGCGCAGTCATGAAGCAGCCCTGCAACACGCGTACGTGTCAGATCCTCATCCCAGACCATTGACATGGAAGCTGCCGTAAACATGACTCCCAGTGTATGGTGGTATCGGTCTGTGTCGATTGCCTTACGCAGTTTTTTATCTATTTTCCATAAATCATACTGTGCCATCTTCCTGTTCCCTGTCCTTATAAATCTCATGTTCTTTTATATATTCAATTACCGGATCAACCAGATAGTATTTTACCGAACGCTTCTCTGCAATCATTTCGCGGATGCTTCGCGAGGAGATATCCAGATTCGGTGAATCAAGTTTCAGAAAAGTACCTCCAAAACGTCTTTTATTTACCGCTATCGCCTGATCTAACAGTTCGCTGCTCACCTGATTTCTGGTAGCAACTACAAGATGAGCTGCCGCACAGATACGCTCCGGATTCTTCCACTCGTGAAAATCAAACAGGGAGTCTGCACCGATAATAAAGAAAAACGAAGTATCCGGATATTCGTTTTGCAGCCGTTCCAGGGTACGATACGTATAAGAATAACCATCTGCATTCATTTCTATGAGAGATAAACGAAAATGAGGGTTCGATGCGATTGCTCTGCGAACCATTTCGACACGCTGATCGTCAGATGCCCTTCCTTTCCGGTTTTGCTTGTGCGGCGGATTTCCGGCGGGAAGAAACCAGACTTCATCCAGAGAAAGCTGTTCGTAAGCAGCTTCTCCCAGAATCAGATGCCCGATGTGGATCGGATCAAATGTTCCCCCCATAATGCCGATTTTTCTGGCCTTCTTTTCCATTCTCTGACTCCTTGCCGACATTGAAATGTCATTTCCTGGTTACGGAAGCTGAATTTTCTTTTTGTCTTTTTTTCCATCTTTGTAAAGGACAATCTTTTTACCGATCACCTGTACAACCTGAGAATTTGTGCGTTCAGCCAATATCTGCGCGATTTCTTTCGGGTCATCTGCACAGTTCTGAAGCACACTGATCTTAATCAGTTCACGGGCGTTCAGTGCTTCCTCCACGGCAGCTGTGTGCTCCGGGGAGATACTTCCTTTTCCAACCTGAAGAATCGGCTCCATGTTCATGGCAAGCCCTTTCAGGTAAGCTCTCTGTTTACTGTTCATACATTCCTCCATATTACCAGTGATACGATAAATCTTTCTTTACGTAAATTCAACAGTCGCCTCAAATGTGGCTCATGTTATTTATAATAATCAAATTCCAAACCGTACATGCGAACGGTATCTCCTTCTTCAATACCGGCTTTTTCCAGTTCTTCTAGAATTCCGGTATCTTTCAAAAAATGCTGGAAGAAGGCAAATCCTTTTTCGGAATCCAGATTGGTATAACCGAGCATTTTTTCGATCCTTGGCCCTTCCACAACAAAAACATTCGGATGATCCGGATCCTGTGTGACGGTATAAGGAAGATTTTCTCCAAGCATCATATCTTCCGGGAAAAACTCCTGCTCAAAGACTTTCCGTTCTGTTGGCAGTGTATCCAACAGAGCCTGAACCGCATATAAGAGTTCTTTGAGCCCTTTTCCGCTTACCGCGGAAATCGGATATACCTGAATCCCTTTCGGTTCAAACTCAGCTTTCAGCCTTGCGATCGGGTCTTCCTGACCTTCCCCTGTATAAATTGCATCTGTTTTGTTTGCTGCGATTACCTGAGGACGGTTAGCAATCTCCGGATTATAAGCTTCGAGCTCTTTATTGATTTTATAAATATCATCGATGGGATCACGCCCTTCCGTAGATGCGGCATCCACCAAATGAATGAGTACACGTGTGCGCTCAATGTGGCGCAGAAATTCGTGGCCGAGTCCGATACCCTCAGATGCACCTTCAATGAGTCCCGGGATATCTGCGATGACAAATCCTTTGCAGCCTTCCAGATCCACAACGCCAAGATTCGGTGTAAGAGTAGTGAAATGATAATTTGCAATTTTAGGTTCTGCATTCGTTACTCTGGAAAGAAGTGTGGATTTTCCTACATTTGGGAATCCGATCAGTCCCACGTCTGCAATTACTTTCAATTCCAGACGAACTTCCAGTTCCTGAGCTGGCTGGCCTGGCTGTGCGTATTTCGGAACCTGCATGGTAGCAGTTGCATAGTGCATATTCCCGTTTCCGCCTCTACCGCCTTTCAGAACGACCTGACGGCGATTTTCTCCGGACATGTCAGCGATTACTTTTCCGCTGGCTGCATCCATAATCACGGTACCCTCCGGTACTTTCAAAACAATATCAGCACCATTTCCGCCATGACAACGGCGTTTCCCGCCCGGTTCTCCGTCCGTAGCAGAAAATTTTCTTTTATGGCGGTAATCCACCAGCGTATTCAGACCTTCATCCACTTCAAAAATGACGTCTCCGCCTTTTCCTCCGTCACCGCCATCAGGCCCCCCGTTTGGTACAAACAATTCTCTTCGAAAGCTGACATGACCGTCTCCGCCTTTACCTGAACGAATGAGAATTTTTGCTCTGTCTGCGAACATATATTTCCTCCTGAAAAAAACGGCTTCAAACCACATGAGGATTTGAAGCCGCGTCTTTGTCTTACTCTTCTGCTGCTACCGGATATACGGAAACCTGCTTTTTATCACGTCCCTTTCTCTCGAAAGCAACGCGTCCATCAACCATAGCGAATAAGGTATCGTCCTTGCCGATTCCTACGTTTACGCCAGGATGAATCTTGGTTCCACGCTGTCTGTAAAGAATGTTTCCAGCCTTTACAATCTGTCCGTCAGCTCTTTTTGCTCCTAATCTCTTGGACTCGGAATCTCTACCGTTCTTGGTAGAACCAACTCCTTTTTTATGAGCGAAAATCTGAAGGTTCATATTTAACATGGTATTACACCTCCTTGAATGCGATCTCTA
>JALEOU010000001.1 GCA_022766945.1 Fusicatenibacter sp.
GGATAAAATTTACGACAAATGTTGTGGTATTGATGTGCACAAAAAGCTTATCGTTGCCTGCTTTCGATGCGGCAAAAAGCAGGAAGTACGGGAGTTTGGTGCAACAACCAGAGAACTCCTTGAATTGGCTGACTGGCTAAAAGAAGGCGGCTGTGAAATGGTCGCCATGGAAAGCACAGCCTCTTATTGGAAGCCTCTGTATAACATCCTTGAATCTTCCGAACTGAACGCCATAGTGGTGACTGCTCGCCATATGAAAGCAGTTCCCGGACGGAAGACTGATGTAAAAGACGCTGAATGGATCGCAGACCTTCTTCAGCATGGGCTACTTCAGCCAAGCTATATCCCTGACAAAGACCAGCGGGAACTTAGAGAATTGGTTCGTTACCGCAAGAGCCTTGTTGGTGAGCGTACCAGAGAACTGAACCGTCTCCAGAAAATGTTGGAAGGAGCTAATATTAAGCTATCAGGAACCGTATCAGACATCAATGGTAAAAGTGCCCGAAGCATTTTAGAATATCTCCTTACCGGAAAGGCTATTGATGGAGCTAAATACGATGAAATGTATGAGCAGAAAATTATTGCCCATAATCTCAAAGCCACCAAAGAACAAATCGTTGATGACCTGAATGGTGTTATGTCTCCGTTACAGCGCCGGATGATGAAAGAACTTCTTGTACATTTGGATGAACTCAACATTCATATCAAAAATCTGGATGACGAGATTGATAACTTCATGAAACCGGAAGAAAAACAGGCTTCACAGGCAATTCAGGATGTAACTGGTATAGGAAATACCAGTGCTCAGGCTATCATTTCAGTCATAGGTCCTGATATGAGCCGTTTTCCAACAGACCGGCACATTTCATCCTGGGCTGGATTATGTCCTGGCGATAACGAGAGTGCCAAAAAGAGGAAATCCGGCAAAACGAGAAAGGGAAATGTTCTCTTACGAGCCACATTAGTCACCTGTGCACATGCTGCTGTAAAAAATAAGAAATCTTATTTTTATGCGCAGTTTATGAGGATCAGTGCCCATCGTGGGCCCAAGCGTGCATATGTGGCAGTAGCACATTCCATGCTCATTGCGATTTACCATATCCTCAAGGACGGTGTCATTTTCAAGGATCTGGGAGCCGATTATTACAATCAATTCAACAAGGAACGTAAGATAAATGCGTATCTTAAAAAGTTAAAAGCACTTGGCTGGGAAGTTCCTGTAGTAGCCGCATAATCTTGTCAGCTAAGTTCAAAATGAACGATTAAAAGTTTGATAGGTATAGTTTGCGCTTTTTTGGCTATCCGATAGTTTTTGTTTCATAGTAAATAGCATAACACCTATAAGCATGTCGCACCCCTTGCGGGTGCGTGGATTGAAATTAACATTTACTTTTAAGAACTATCTTGCATTTTGTCGCACCCCTTGCGGGTGCGTGGATTGAAATTCTTGACCTTTGTATTGTCAATCAGCCTGGCCAGTCGCACCCCTTGCGGGTGCGTGGATTGAAATATGTTTGCGCAGGTAATTGTCTCCTCCTACGCAGGTCGCACCCCTTGCGGGTGCGTGGATTGAAATCATGTATCATTATCCTTTTCTGACCCGGCGTCCGGTCGCACCCCTTGCGGGTGCGTGGATTGAAATCACCCTCGTGTGGGATGGTACCTACACGCCGGACGGGTCGCACCCCTTGCGGGTGCGTGGATTGAAATCGTCAAAGATTGATCCGCCTCTCCCTTCGTATTTGTCGCACCCCTTGCGGGTGCGTGGATTGAAATCGTAACGCTCCTTATACCATGCCTTATCTTTATCTGGTCGCACCCCTTGCGGGTGCGTGGATTGAAATCGCAATGGGCAAAAGAGTCCAAAAAACCAACATAGTCGCACCCCTTGCGGGTGCGTGGATTGAAATTGTACTTTTATCCGCATCTTGATTGATCGCCTTGGTCGCACCCCTTGCGGGTGCGTGGATTGAAATTTGGTTAAACAGTACTAAATAGGCCTGTTTTTAGTCGCACCCCTTGCGGGTGCGTGGATTGAAATTTCGCTTACCGGTCAGACGACATTCACAAGGGCGAGTCGCACCCCTTGCGGGTGCGTGGATTGAAATCACCACTTGAATCATTTCTTAATATAGCAATCAAGTCGCACCCCTTGCGGGTGCGTGGATTGAAATTCGTAATCTTGCACAGCTCTCATTACGATCGCGGTCGCACCCCTTGCGGGTGCGTGGATTGAAATCGACTATGCGGATATGGCGATCCGGACAGCAGCAAAGTCGCACCCCTTGCGGGTGCGTGGATTGAAATCCTGCATACGGGAAGAGCAAAGCTCTGCGTCATGTCGCACCCCTTGCGGGTGCGTGGATTGAAATAGAGACACTGTCAAACAGTGTTCGGAACCTCGCGTCGCACCCCTTGCGGGTGCGTGGATTGAAATACCTTCGTAGTTAGGGTCGTAAGAGCTGTTGTTTTGTCGCACCCCTTGCGGGTGCGTGGATTGAAATTGCCCCACCCTGTTTTTGTGCATAATTGTATCTTCCGTCGCACCCCTTGCGGGTGCGTGGATTGAAATAGCACATACTCATGGATTGGATTTTGTTTGGATTATTTATAGTTATTTCATTATTGATTCATCATTTATTCACAGCCCCTGGGCTAAGAAAGGAGAAATTTATAGCCCCTGGGTATATTAAGGGAGGATAAAGAATTGACGCTCTCTGTCGGGCGGTGTTATGATTAGCCAAGGAGATGACGGAGGTAGTGCAATGAAAACGTATACGGAACCGGTTAGAGAAATACCAGTGGCGGCAGAAGCGGATGTCCTTGTCCTTGGGGGAGGACCGGCAGGTTTTTCGGCGGCTCTCTGTGCTGCAAGGGAAGGGGCCCAGGTGATGCTGATCGAGGCGAGCTGTGATGTGGGAGGGGTCGCTACCACAGGGCTGATGAGTCACTGGACGGGTAATACGTCGGGCGGAATTTGGTACAGTGACGCTGAACATGACAAATGCCATCGGGATTGATGGGACGAATGCGGAGGATCTGACGAAAGGTTATATCCGTTGCAGAAAACAGATTCCGCAGATTCTCTCTTTTCTGCGGGAACATGTGCCGGGATATGAGAATTGCTATCTGATCAAAACCGGCTCCCAGCTGGGAGTCAGGGAAACCAGACATTTTAAAGGATTGAAGACCATTACGGAAGAAGATATCCGTCAGGCGAGGGTATTTGAAGATTGGGCGGTTACCAGGGCACATTTTAATTTTGACGTCCATAATATCACCGGTGCCGGTCTGGATGAGACGGGGGAGCAGAAAGGCTTTACACAGCGGCACGGGTATACGATTCCCTATGGATGCTTTGTTCCGGTGAAGATTGACGGGTTGCTTTTAGCCGGAAGAATTATTTCGGGTACGCACATGGCACATTCCAATTTCCGTGTGATGCCGATTTGTGCGAATATGGGACAGGCAGTGGGTGTGGCGGCAGCCCTTTGCTGCAAAAAGCATTGCCAGCCAAGAGAACTTCCGGTGCGGGAACTTCAGCAAAGCCTGCGAAAATGGGGAGTGGAACCGTAGGAGGAAAATGAGATGGGTGATCGAATCATCGCGGAAACGAACCGATTGATTTTGAGAAGATATAAAGAAAGTGATCTGAATGATTTGTATGAGTATTTGTCCGATGCGGAGGTTGTCCGATACGAACCTTATCAACCGATGAATTTAAACGAAGTAAAGAGCAATCTTGAATGGCGCATTTCAACAGATGAGATGATTGCGGTGGAACTGAAAGAAAATCAGAAAATGATCGGAAATGTATATCTGGGCAGGAGAGATTTTTCGTCTCTTGAGGTCGGGTATGTGTTCCACAAAGGCTACTGGGGGATGGGTTATGCGAAAGAGAGCTGTGAAACATTGATTTCTCTGGCTTGTGCCGGGGGAATTCACAGAATCTTTGCCGAGTGCGATCCGCAGAATGCAGGCTCCTGGAGATTGCTGGAGGCATTGGGCTTTGAACGGGAGGCACATTTGAAACAGAATGTTTACTTCTGGAAAGATGAGGATGGAAATCCGATTTGGAAAGACACTTACATATATGCAAAATTAAACGGACAGGGAGAAGGAGAGAAGGGCTGATTTGAAGATGCGCTTTCCCGGAGAAATGGCTGTGCCAGGAGCCTGCCTGCCATCACAATGATCCCGGGCTACTCTGGATGCGGCTATGTGAAGATCGGGCAGGAAGAAGATGTAGGCCATTATGAAAAGCGTTTCGCGGATTTTGAGGCCCAAGCAGCAAAATTGGAAGGGAGAAAAAAGAAATGAAGTATCTGATTATCGGAGCCGGAGGAACCGGCGGTGTGGTTGGTTTTTTTATGACGAAAGCCGGAAAGGATGTGACCTTGATTGCCAGAGGGGAGCATCTGAAAAATATGCAGGAGCAGGGGTTGTCTCTGGAACGATTGTGGGATGGCTCCAGGGAGACGATTCAGGTAAAGGCAGAAGATATGGAACATTATGACGACAAACCGGATGTAATTCTGGTGTGTGTAAAAGGCTATTCCCTGGAAGATACCATTCCGTTTATCCGCAGAGTGGCACGTCCGGATACGGTGGTGATTCCGATTCTGAATATCTATGGTACCGGCGGAAAACTGCAGGAAAAACTGCCGGAGGTATTGGTTACGGATGGCTGCATCTATGTGTCAGCGAACATTCTGGAACCGGGTACACTGCTTCAGCATGGAAAGATTCTTCGCATCGTGTTTGGAGTGCGGAAACCGGAAGAGTATCGCTCTGTGCTTGAAACGATCCGGGATGATTTTGTCAGCTGTGGAATTGACGGAATTCTGTCGGAAAATATCCGAAGAGATGCACTGGAAAAGTTTTCTTATGTGTCACCGATCGGGGCTGCAGGATTGTATTATGGTGCCAATGCGGGGGATTTCCAGAAAGAGGGAGAGCCAAGAGAAACCTTTAAGACGATGATCCGTGAGATTGCGGCGCTTGCCCAGGCTATGGGTGTTCCGTTTGAAAAAGACATGGTAGAAGTGAATCTCAAAATTCTGGCGAATCTGCTGCCGGAGGCTACCACATCCATGCAGCGGGATGTGATGGCCAAGAAACCATCTGAGGTGGATGGTCTTGTCAGCGAAGTGGTGCGGCTGGGACATCAGTATAACGTTCCGGTGCCGGTTTATGAGAAGGTAGAGAGAAAAATTCTGGCATCTTTGTCATGAGTGAGAAGCTGCATTTTGTATTCGTAAAGAGCAGACAGGAGGCGTTCTATGAGTATTACGATCAATTTATATTACACCGGAAGGAATGGCGCTGCACGAAAATTTGCCGGGGAGATGATTGCAAGCGGCACTGCAGATCGGATCCGGGCGGAAGAGGGAAACGAGCGCTACGAGTATTTTCAGCCGCTGGATGATCCGGAGACGATCCTTCTGATCGATCAGTGGAGAGATCAGGAAGCTTTGGATATTCATCACGCTTCGCCAATGATGGAAACGATCGCGGCGCTGCGTGAGAAGTATGATCTCCATATGAGAACAGAGAGATTTCAAAAAGAAGATGGCGAATTAACTGACAGAGAAAAATCATTTCTTCGGGAGTAAATGATAAAACGAAGCACAAAAAAGAAATTCCGGTATCCGAAAAAGGAACATTCAAAATGAAAGAATTCCACTTTATAACCAGGGATTTGATCCGGAAGGGATGGCCAGAAGACAAAAAATATTGTGTTACAGACGCAGATGGTACACGATATCTTCTGCGGGTGTCAGATCTTTCTGCTTATAAGAAGAAACAGATGGAATTTCAGATGATGCAGAGGGTGGAGAAGCTTGGAATTCCGATGTGCAGACCGATCGCGTTCGGTACCTGCGGGGAAGGGGTCTATTCGATTCAGAGCTGGATCGATGGGGAAGATGCCGATGAAGTTATAAGCAGTTTTCTGAAGAAAAGCAGTATACTTACGGACTGGAAGCTGGTCAGATACTGAAAAGAATACATTCCATCCCTGCCCCGAATGATTAGGAAGACTGGGAAATCCGGTTTAATCGGAAAACAGATCGAAAAATAAAAAAGTTATGTTTAATCGTATTGTATGGTGCGCCCAGCAGTCTCCGAATTTTGCCTCCGGTATGGTAAATGGTTATTTTGACGGTGAAGTTCCGGAGAAATTCTGGAAACTGCTTGCCTTTTATATTGCGTCCGATACACTTTCCTCTCTTTACTGGGCGATCCCTTTTGGAGAAAAGGAAGTTGAGACAATGAAACATCAGGCCAGAGAAATACTCGAATGGTATGATATGAAAAATGTGATACCGACCTGGTATGAGAATCGGATGATTTTATGATCTGCGGCAGTCCGCAATGACGGAAACTCCGATTCCTGCGGCGTTGACACCTACATGGCAGGCGATACTGCAGGAGAGCGGTGCGTAATAGACCGGATAGTCCGGAAAAGCATTCTGAACCAGATTCAGCCAGTGCGCGGCATCTTCCTCGCTTTCCAGCGTTCCTGCGGTAGCGATGCGCAGACGTTTTTTGGGAATCTCTGCAAAACGGGTATTCAAATCATTTTGCAGGGCTTCGATCATTTTCTTTTCGCATTGTTTTGTACCCCTTACCTTGGCGAACAGATCCAGCTTTTCCCCCTGGATGGTGAGGAGCGGTTTGATATTGAGAATACTGCCAAGGGCAGCAGCGGCGGGCGTAATACGACCGCCTTTTTTCAGCTGTTTGAGTGAATCCACACTCAGATAGATACTTGCTGCGTAAGCATTTTCTTCCAGATAGGCTTTGATTTGAGAGGCAGTCATTCCTTCATCCGCCAGAGCTTTGGCATCGTAGACGGATTCCATCAGTGTAACAGAGATCCGATGGTTATCGGCGACCTGGACTTTTCCGTGATAATCCAGGGCGAGCTGTGCAGTCATACTGCAGGAACCACTCAGAGCGCTGGACATGGGAATATAGAGGAGTTCATCGTATCCTTCGTCAAATATACGATCCCACAGTGCCATCACATCTCCGGGTGAAGGCTGTGAAGAGGCAAGATTCTGTTCAGAGCGCAGCGCCTGATAGACCTGGTCATTTGTGATATTGACCCCTTCCATATAAGAAGTTTCTTCTATGATCAGAGGCATCGGAAGCACATAGATGCCGGAGCTCCTTCCTGATTCTACAGTAATTCCGCTGTTGGTATCTGTTACAATCGCTGTTCTCATATGATATTTTGGAATCCTCCCTCGTTGACAAAAATCAAAACTGTGATAAAATCATGTGAAACAAATGTATCATATGGGACAAAATTGAACAAGGGGTAAACCTGATACAAAACAGGCGGATTTGTATCTGATGAGCCTGATATCTTCTGCTCAATCGCCATGGAGGAATTATGGATAAGCGAAAAGAAGCAAATCTGAGAGTGAAAAAAAGTATTGCGACATCTCTTCTGAAACTGATGCACGAGAAGAGCTTTTCGGATATTACGATATCTGAGTTGATTGAGGCGGCGGGAGTCGCCAGAGTCTCTTTTTACCGGAATTATGCGTCCAAAGAGGATGTTCTGCTGACGCTGATCGATGATGTACTCGAACAGTTCCGGGGCACCATTGACTCCGGTGAGGAAAATTACTATACTTATGAAAACGTGCGCAGAAGTTTCTTGTATTTCAAGCGATACGATCGCATTGCTCTGGACCTTTATCAGTTTGGGTACGGCTCGATTCTTCTGGAAAAACTGAATCGATTTCATGAGGAAGTGGCGGGAACCATGCCAAACCATTCGATTGAAAAATATGAATTGTACATCTATATGGGGGCTTTGTATAATACAGCCATGATGTGGCTTCAGAGCGGCGGCAGAGAGGGCGTGGATGATATCGCGGCGATGTTCTGCAGAACATTCGGGATTCCGATCAGACATGGAGAAAGAATCGAGAGGGAAGCTTCTGATCAGTCCAGGAGATGAGGAGGTAGGAAATGGAGAAAATTATGGAAAATCATCAGATGTTCAGGCTTGCGATGGTGCAGCATGCACCCGGGACAAATAAGAAGGAGGAAAATACCGATCTGGCAATTTCCTTTTTGCGTAAAGCGAAGGAGGAGGGAGCAGATCTTGTACTGTTTCCGGAATGCTGGATTACTTCCTACGAGTTTCCGGCAATCTGTGAGGAATTGCTTCCGGTGGAGGAACTGGAACAGGTGGAGGAATTCCGCAGCTGGAAGGAGCAGGCGATTACAGAGGAGGATCCTTTCCTGCAGCGCATCTGTCAGGCGGCAAAGGAGTATGAGATCGGCGTGTGCATCACCTCTTTTACAAAAGGAGAGAACGCTCCCCGCAATACGGCTTTTGTGATAGACCGCGATGGAAGGATTCTGATGTCCTATTCCAAAGTACATACCTGTGATTTTAGCGTGGAGCGATATCTGGAGAGCGGGGAAGCCTTCCATGTCTGCACGTTTGACGGAATTCGCATCGGTGTCATGATCTGCTACGATCGGGAATACCCGGAGAGCGCGCGGGAGCTGATGCTGCAGGGAGCGGAACTGATTCTTGTGCCGAACTGCTGTGATGACATGAAGATGCGTCTGAGGGAACTGTCTGTGCGGGCCATGGAGAACCTGTGTGTGGTCGCTATGGCAAACCCGCCGGGAGAAAACAGTGGCTGTTCCTGCGCGTTTCACCCGATGGTCTGGGATTATGAGGACAATCTGATTGTGGCAGCGGCCCCTCTGTACGATGGACTGGTCTATGCGGAATTTGATATGGATGAGATTCGCGCGTACAATGGCAGAGAAGATATCGGAAAATATCGGAAACCGGCTGCATATCGTCACCGCGTTCAGGAGAAAAAAGTCCATATCCGATTCGTGACGGAAGAAGATGCCGGTGCCCTGCTTGCGATATATGCACCTTATGTGGAGCAGACGGCGATTACTTTTGAATATGAAGTTCCTTCAAAAGAGGAATTTACAGAGAGAATCCGTCGGGTGCAGAAGAGATATCCTTATCTGGCAGCAGAGTCTGAGGGAGAAATTCTGGGGTATGCCTATGTCAGTCCCTTCAGGAGCAGGGCTGCCTATGACTGGGCTGTGGAAACCTCCATCTATGTGAGAATGGATCAGAAGAGAAGAGGAATTGGAAAGCTTCTCTGCCAGGCTATGGAGCGTATCCTGAAACTTCAGAATATTTTGAACCTGGAGGCAAGCATCGGTTATCCTGTCTGCGAAGATGAATATCTCACGCTGGACAGCGTCCGTTTTCATGAGCGGCTGGGGTACCGTATGGTGGGACGGTTCTCCGGGTGCGGTTATAAATATAACCGATGGTATGATATGGTCTGGATGGAAAAACGGATCGGAGAGCATACGGCTCATCCGCTTCCGGTGAAATCTGTCCTGGAGATCCGGGAGGATGCGGAGCGTATTTTAGAAGAGATCAATGACTGATTGCAGGGAAGGAGAAAAGACAGGGTATGAAAGTGGTAATTGCTATGGATTCCCTGAAGGGAAGTCTTTCCTCCCACGAAGCAGGTATGGCCGTCCGGGAGGGGATTTTGCGCGCCAGGCCATCGGCGCAGGTGGAGGTACGGCCTCTGGCAGATGGGGGAGAAGGAACAGTGGAGGCGCTGACTGTGGGAATGAAAGGGACGGCGCGGTGTATCACGGTCACAGGACCGCTTTTGCACCCAACAGAGTGCAGGTATGGGATCGTGGATCAGACACACACGGCGGTGATGGAGATGTCCCAGGCAGCAGGGATCACTCTGGTCCCGGAGGACAAGAAAAATCCTCTTTTCGCCACGACCTATGGAGTGGGAGAAATCATTCGGGATGCGATCTTTCAGGGATGCAGAAGATTTGTTGTGGGAATCGGAGGAAGCGCGACAAATGACGGAGGCATCGGGATGCTCTCGGCACTTGGATTTGAGTTCCTGGATGAGGAAGGAAAATGTGTTCCGTTTGGGGCCGCAGGATTGGAGAAGCTTGCTTCCATTTCAACAGAACATGTGATTCCGGAGCTTTCGGAATGTGAATTTTGCATTGCCTGTGATGTGACCAATCCGTTGTGCGGACCAAACGGGTGCAGTGCCGTATACGGTCCGCAAAAGGACGCTTCCCAGGAGATGATCAGCCGGATGGATCAGTGGATGGAGCATTATGCGCATCTGGCTGTGCAAATGAATCGGAGAGCGGATCCGGAGAATCCGGGCGCGGGTGCAGCCGGCGGCCTGGGCTTTGCCTTTCTGACTTTTACCAATGCGGTGCTGGAATCCGGGATTCAAATTGTTTTGAGGGAGACGAAGCTGGAGCAGTACGTGAAGGAAGCAGATTATGTTATTACCGGTGAGGGACGGCTGGACGGACAAACCGCCATGGGTAAAGCTCCGGTGGGAGTAGCCCGTCTGGCAAAAAAATATGGAAAAAAGGTCATTGCTTTTGCCGGAAGTGTCACATCGGATGCAAAGAAATGCAATGCGGAAGGAATTGATGCCTTTTTTCCGATTGTCCGGGGAGTCTGTACACTGGAGGAGGCCATGGAGAGCGGCAATGCCAGGGCAAATCTGGCGGATACGGCAGAACAGGTTTTCCGTCTGCTTCCGGATTGTTGAGTGCATTCGGACAGAAAAAGAATGTTCACAAAACAGGGTGAAAATAGTAACAAAAATAAACTTTAAAGTGAACAAAAACTCTTGACTTTTTTGAGAAAATGGATAAATATATAATTAATGGACTCATCTCGTATGCAGATTGGGTCCGCGTGAGAAAAGGATTCAACAGGGTGTGTAAAATAAAATGAATGGAGGATGAAAGCTATGAGTAAAATCATTGGAAATGACCTGCCGAATATGCCCTGGCAGGACAAACCGGAAGGAGAGTTTATGCCGGTGTGGCGTTACAGCAACAACCCCATCATCGGACGCTATGAGCAGAAACGCTCCAACAGTATCTTCAACAGCGCAGTCGTACCTTTTGAGGACGGATATGCAGGCGTATTCCGCTGCGACAGCAGATCCATCAGCATGGATATCTTTGTTGGAAGAAGTAAAGACGGTATTCACTGGACCATCGAGGACGAACCGGTGAAATTTGAGGGCGCGGATCCGGAGATTCTGAACAGGGAATACCGCTATGACCCGCGTGTGTGCAAGATTGACGACCGTTATTATGTGACCTGGTGCAACGGTTATCACGGACCGACAATCGGCATGGCTTATACTTACGATTTTAAAACTTTTGTACAGCTGGAAAACGCATTTCTGCCGTTTAACCGCAATGGTGTGCTGTTCCCGAGAAAGATCAACGGAAATTATATGATGATGAGCCGTCCAAGTGATAATGGACATACACCGTTTGGAGATGTGTTTGTGAGCCAGAGCAAGGATATGGAATACTGGGGCAAACATCGCTATATGATGGGTGCAGTGAAAGGGGATGCTTCCGCATGGCAGAGTACAAAGATCGGAGCAGGCCCTGTGCCCATTGAGACGGATGAGGGATGGCTTCTGATTTATCATGGTGTTATCACCACCTGCAACGGCTATGTATACCGCATGGGTTGCGCGCTGCTTGACATTGATGAACCATGGAAAGTGAAATATCGCACAAAAGACTACATTATGGCTCCGCTGGTTGAGTACGAGTGCATGGGAGATGTTCCGAACGTTGTATTCCCATGTGCATGTCTGACAGATGCGGCTACCGGAAGAATTGCCATTTATTATGGCTGCGCGGATACGGTTACCGGTTTGGCATTTACTACAGTGGATGAACTGCTGACTTATCTGAAAGCAAACAGCCTGTAGAATCAAAACTATCTATCAGGAGAATGGGAGAGCCTCTGGGAGTCCCGGAAACGGGATTTTTGGGGGCTTTTCTAACGGGGAGGATTTATGAGATTTGTAAAAGAGCGGGTGAAAATCATCTGCGAACAGCTGGAAAAACTGGGAATTGTACGAACAGAACCATTGATGAACATACAGGTCAAAGAAGGATGTTTTGTCACACCTTCGGAAGCGGATCATGCACCGGGAGAATGGAGAAGTTTTGATACACTTCGGGATCGCTGGTATGGCCCGGATCGCCACTACTGGTTCCGGACAGAGCTTCGTGTACCGGAAAGTTTTGACAAAAAGGCACTCTGGCTTCGGATTCACACCGGACTGGATGAGTGGAATGACGGATTGAATCCGCAGTTTCTGCTGTTTGCAAATGGAGAGGTCATTCAGGGCCTGGATATCAATCATCGGGAGGTGCTTCTTCGGCAGGAAGCAAAGGCTGGTGATATCATTCGGCTGGATCTGCAGTCCTATACGGGAACTCTGCACAATGAATTTGCTCTGCTGGCGAATCTGGAAGAACAGGATGAAAAGATCAAAACCATGTTCTACGATCTGTCGGTACCGCTGGATGGATTAAAACGAATGCCGGAGGATAGCCAGACACGTCTTCAGATCGAAACTGTATTGACTGAGACAATCAATCTGCTGGATTTCCGTAAGCCGTACAGCAGAGAATTTTACGAGTCGCTGGAAAAGGCAGAGGAATATCTTCATCGAGAACTTTATGAAAAACTGGGTGGTTACGATGACATCATGGCCACCTGCATCGGACATACGCATATTGATGTGGCGTGGCTTTGGACGATCGATCAGGTACGCCAGAAAGCCAGCCGCAGTTTTGCTACTGTCCTGAAACTTATGGACGAGTATCCGGACTATCATTTCATGTCCAGCCAGCCCAAGCTGTACAGTCTGGTGAAAGAAAGACATCCGGAGATGTACGAAAAGATCCGCCAGCGCGTGAAAGAGGGACGCTGGGAGCCGGAAGGCGGCATGTGGGTGGAAGCCGACTGTAACCTGACTTCGGGAGAGTCTCTGGTGCGCCAGTTCCTGTTCGGCAAGCGGTTTTTCCGGGAAGAGTTTGGAGTGGATAACAGGATTCTCTGGCTGCCGGACGTGTTCGGGTACAGTGCGGCGATGCCTCAGATCATGAAAAAGTGTGGCATTTCCTATTTTATGACCACAAAGCTGGCGTGGAACGAATTCAATAAGATTCCGAATGACACGATGGAGTGGGAAGGCATCGATGGAAGCCGGATCCTGACGCATATGATCACGACGCTTGGTGTTGATCAGCCGGAATCCAGTTTCTTTACGACATACAACGGGATGCTGCAGCCGGATTCGATCATGGGAGGCTGGAACCGCTATCAGAACAAAGAGATCAACAATGATATTCTCGTATGCTATGGATATGGCGACGGCGGCGGCGGTCCGACCAGAGCAATGCTGGAAAATTCCAAACGTATGGAGAAGGGAATCAAAGGGGTTCCGAAAGTACGTCAGGCTTTTTCGGGAACCTACTTTGATGAGCTGTGGGAGAAAATTAAAGATAACAAGCGTCTGCCGGAATGGGTGGGAGAGCTGTACTTTGAGTTCCACCGTGGAACCTATACCTCGATGGCAAGAAACAAACGATCCAACCGAAAAAGTGAATTTGCCATGATGGAACTCGAATTTCTGTCGGTGCTGGCGGAACAGTGTGGTATGGAGTACCCGCGGCAGGAAATTGACCGTCTCTGGGAGATGATCCTGACCAATCAGTTCCATGATATCCTGCCCGGTTCTTCGATCCGCGAGGTGTATGAGGTTACGAAAAAAGAATATGAAGAAATCGAAGCGTGCACAGGAAACCTGATGGCAGAACGCCTGAAGCGTCTTGGCAGCAGCGATGAGGATGCCATTACCGTATGGAATACCCTGGGCCACGAGCGCAATGATATCGTGGTGCTGCCGGATACTGACGCAAAGGGACTGACGGATGGTACCCATGTCTATCCGGTGCAGAAGACGGCGGATGGAGCGATTGCATACCTGTTCGGAACGCCCTCCAAAGGATATCAGGTGCTTCGTCCCTGCGAGGCTCCCAGCGCAGCGCCGGTGTTTGCCATAACCGATCGTGCAGACGGCGGCTATCTGGTGGACACACCTTTTTATCAGGCAGAGATCAACGGCTGCGGTCAGTTTACCATGCTTTATGATAAAGAAAATGAACGCCAGGTGCTAAAAGAACATCAGGTGGGCAATGAATTCCGTATCTATGAGGACAAACCTCTGCAGTACAGCAACTGGAACATTGATATTTTCCATCTGGAAAAATCAAAGCCGGTGGATCAGGTGCGCAGCATGGAATGGATCGAGTACGGACCGGTACGTGCCACGCTTCTTGTGGAGCTTGGTATGATGGATACCGTGATCCGTCAGAAGATTCATTTCTATGCCAATGACCGCCGAATTGATTTTGAGACTTATGTAGACTGGAAATTTGCGGAACAGCTGCTGAAAGTACATTTCCCTGTGGATATCCATACGGATGAGGCAACGTATGATATCCAGTTTGGAAACGTGACCAGAAAGATTCATACGAATACCAGCTGGGATGAGGCGAAGTTTGAAGTGTGCGGCCATAAATGGGCAGATCTGTCAGAGGGTGAATATGGAGTCAGTCTGATGAATGACTGTAAATACGGCTATTCCATGAGACATCAGGTTATGACACTGACACTGATCAAGTCGGGTACGCATCCGAACAAGACAGCGGATCAGGAGGAGCATTTCTTCACGTATTCGCTGTATCCCCACAACGGAACCTGGCGTCAGAGCCATACGGTGCAGGAAGCGATGAACCTGAATGTGCCGCAAAAAGCAGTAAAAGGAGCTGCTCCTTCAAACAGTTACTCTTTCATGAAAACAGACAGGCCGAATGTCGTCCTGGAGACGATCAAAAAGGCAGAGGATGGAGATGGTATCATTGTAAGAATGTACGAGGTACAGAATTCCAGAAGCCGTGTGAATCTGAAAGTTTCCGGCCGTATTCTGGATGCAGAGGAGACGGATCTTCTGGAAAACCCGACTGAGAGTCATCTGGAAGTTGGTGAGCAGGAAATCGGATTTACCATAAAACCGTATGAGATTCGGACAATTCGAATTCGTTTTGCATAAGGAAAGAAGAACTCCCCGGGAAGAACCCCGGGGAGCTTTTTTCTTTCAAACCATCAGTCCTCCGGATCGGTATCACCGGTGGAGGAGCGGAACAATACTTTTGTTGTCTGATAAATGACTTCATAAGGCATTTTAGGATGATCAATACGGTAGAGAATCTGCATGGCGAGGCGCAGGCCAAGTTCACGGTTAAATACCTGTACTGTCGTCAGGTGAGAAGACAGGGGATTCTCAATATTGTTGTCGAAACCAGACACGGCGACATCCTGGGGCACATGAATTCCGCGTTCTAAAAGAAGCTGCAGCAGAATACAGCCCACGTGGTCATTGGCACAGACAAAGGCTTCAGGCATCTGCGGCAGGGAGGAAAGAAAACAGTCAATTTCCTCGCGGTAAGTATCGATTCCGATGGAATCAGTCAGAAGCAGAGAACGATCCGGCGTGATATGATACGCATTCAGCGCACGCAAAAAGCCTTCGTATCGTTCATAGTTTGACTTCGCATAATTGATATCGCCGATAAATCCCAGAACCTTGCGTCCCTGTTCGATCAGGTGACTGGTAATTTTAAAAACACTGGTACGGTTTTCCATCAGAATCAGATCGCCATTCAGCTCGGATGGAGGGATCATCGTAGCAGTGTCCAGAAATACTTTGGGAATCGGAACTTCCGAAAGAAGCCGGAGTGTATGCGTGTTGTAAACATTCATAACAATCATGCCCTGGATAGTTCCACTGGTAAGCGTCGGAGGAAGCGTATAGGTTTCGTCTGCGGAAGTAGGCAGATAGGTGTACACAAGATTTACATTGTGATGAGAGAACTCCTTGGCTATTTCGTGAATAATATTCATCCAGAACAGAGAAGTCTCCGGACGGCAGACGGTGACAGCGATGTTAATTGGCAGATCCTCCGCCTGACCAGCCGGAAACTGAAAATTTTCAGGAAACGTATAGCCGAGCTCCTGTGCTTTTGCAATAATCTTGGTGCGCAGTGCATCGGATACTCCGTCATGTCCGCTGAACACTTTCCAGACGGTCGTTCTGGAAATGTCCAGGGAATTTGCGATTTCTTGCAGGGTTACTTTCTTCATATTTACTATACCAGTCCTCAAAGAAGATGAAATACATGGTATAATTATAACATCAGAAAACGGGTATTTCAATAATAAATGAACAAAATGAACAAAAAACGCAGCGGCACTTTTGCGTGTTATCTGCGCGGCACTTTTTCTGCCTTGCTGGTGGAATAGACAACCAGCTCGTAGCCTTCCTCGGAGGAGGGACAGGAGAGCTCAAAGGAATGTGTGGTTGTTTCAATCCGATAAGGAAGGTCGCGGACGGAGGCATTTTTTTCATTTGGAGCATACTGGCCAAGGAGATCGGTCAGTTCCTTCAGATCGCTGGTATAATGGCCTTTGGTGTCGTACAGGATCTTCTCTGCATAGTAAAGCTTGCGCAGCTCCCATTTGCGGTATTCGTCTTCCGGGATCGTATAGGATACATCCGGGCGGCCATCGCAGGAAAAGAAGACGAAAGCCCAGAGCTCCGGATAATGAATGTTGATCACGCCGGTGGGAGCCCAGACCCAGTTGTCCTCGGGGAGTACTTTGCCGGTTTCATCGGTACGCTTCTGATAAGCTCTGTCCGAAATGTCTACCTTCCACTGAACACGGGAGAAATTCATGCGGTAATATTCTCCGTCTTTTGGAGTACGTCGCTCTTTGAGACATTCGGTCAGGGCAGCGAAGGGGATTTTTACCTCAACACTCCATTTTTTGTTTTCGCTTTCGGGAGAGTTGATGGCTCCATCGACGGAAACGGCAGTTTCGAGACCGTGTATGTCATATCCGTGCAGACCGCTTCCGCCGTCCCGGTAAGGAACGGGAAGAAACAGATCCCATACGGTGTTCAGAACGTTCATTTCAAATTCATAATACTGCCAGGTATCAGAATCCGGATCGATGAAGATCTCAAAATCGTTGTCCTGGAAAATGACATCATCGCGTCGGTTTACATGCCCCCAGATTTCGTCTCCGTCCAGTATGGCGCCGACATAAAGATTTTCGTCATCCCAGAGCATTTTTGCCCTGGTGACAAAACGGGGAAGCGGCATGTGGCTGCCCTCGATGTCCAGGAATTCATCAGTGAAAGGCGCATTTTCCCAGAATGGTTTGTCAAGATTTCCATCCGGTACAAACGGAAGGCGGGCCCGATGACACACATAGACGGGCGGACAAAAGCCGACAGCGGGAATGGGAATGTTGATGTGATTCATAATAGTTAACCTCTTTCCTGCGCAGCAATAGAGATGTTTTTGACAGAACGCTGACTTATCTTTGCGTAAGCTGCGCGTTACGCTTATGTTCTGTGATCCGTTCTTATCTGATCCCATCATATCATCTTGTTTCCTGAAAAACAACACAAATGAACAAAAATGAACAATTATTTCATTAGGTGTGGACAAAAACAGGAAAATGGGATATGATGGGGCAAAATAACATGGAAAGGCCCCAAAGAACTGAGGATGGAGGTACGAGATGGAAGCATATAAAAATCCTGCTCTCTCCCCGCGGGAAAGAGCAAAAGACCTTCTTGGAAGGATGACCCTTTATGAAAAAGCAGGACAGCTGAATCAGAGACTGTATGGATTCCGGATTTATGAAAGAAACGGGGAGGAATTTACCCTTACTGATGAAATAAAAGACGAAGTGGAGAGGATGGGAGGTCTTGGAGTACTCTACGGGTTATACCGTGCAGACCCCTGGGCAGATAAAGATGAGACAAACGGTATTACACCGGAACTGGCGAAGAAAGCTTACAACCTGGTACAGGACTATGTGATCAGTCATTCCAGACTGGGGATACCTGTACTGATGAGCAGTGAATGTCCTCACGGACATCAGGCGCTTGGAGGGGGACTGCTGCCGGTCAATCTGGCAGCAGGAGCAACCTTTGACCCGGAGCTGCTCCGCAAAGGATACAGCGCATGCGGACGGCAGTTACGCTCCGGACACGTGGATCTGGCTTTGATGTCAGTACTGGATGTACTTCGGGATCCGCGCTGGGGCAGAAGCGAGGAATGTTATTCCGAGGATCCGTATCTTTGCTCCCGGATGGCAAAAGCGGCAGTAGAGGGAATGCAGTCACAGCAGGTTGGCTGCGTGGCCAAACATTTTTGCGCACAGGGCGAGACTACAGGCGGCATTAATGCCAGTGCGGCGCGGATTGGAGAGCGGGAACTTCGGGAAATTCATTTTCCTGCTGCGAAAGCCTGCTGCGAAGCCGGTGTGGAAGGCGTTATGGCAGCCTACAATGAGATTGACGGCATATACTGTCACGGCAATCCCTGGCTTTTGCGCACCGTGCTGAGGGAGGAAATGGGATTTGGCGGAATTGTAATGGCAGACGGTGTTGCTATCGATTATCTGAAAAATACAGAGGGAGATACGCTGCATGCCGGAGCTGCCGCTCTGAAGGCCGGCGTGGATGTGAGTCTGTGGGATGAAGGATTTTCCAGACTTCCTGAGGCGGTTGAAAAAGGACTGGTGGAGGAATCTGTTCTGGATGAAGCAGTCCTTCGGGTTCTGGAACTGAAATTCAAAAGAGGCCTGTTTGAACATCCTTTTATGGAAGAGAATATGGAGACAGCAGAGGAGGCGGGAGTTATGCCAATCTCCCTGGAACTTGCCAGAGAGTCGGCGGTACTTCTGAAGAATCAGAACGTGCTGCCTCTGGAAAAACCCGTTCAGAAAATTGCGGTGATCGGGTATCATGCGGCGGACCGCTATTGCATGCTGGGAGATTATACGCCGCCGGTTCCGGAAGAGGAGTGCGTTACCATCTGGCAGGGAATGAAGAAACTGGCACCAGCCGGAGTTTCTGTGAAATATGCTATGGGATCCGGTTTCACGAATCGTGACGATGCAGAGCTTGCCCGCGCGGTTGCCCTCGCAAAGGAAAGTGATGTGATTGTCGCTGTGGTGGGTGGTTCTTCTTCCCGATTCGAAGGTGCCGCGTTTGATACGAACGGTGCTGTGTTAAAGGGAAGCACAAGCAGAACCATGGACTGCGGTGAGGGAATGGACCTGTCGGATCCTCATATTCCGGCTGCCCAGGAAGAACTGATCCGGGTTCTTGCAGAGCTTGGAAAACCTATGGTAACGGTTGTGATTGCAGGACGCCCGTACTGTATCGGGGAAGTGGAAGAACAGTCGAATGCACTGCTGTACTCATTTTATCCGGGTCCTATGGGGGGACTGGCAATTGCGGAAATTCTGTATGGTATCACGGGGCCTTCCGGCCGTCTTCCGGCATCTCTGCCGCGAAATGTCGGACAGCTTCCGGTTGCCTATAATTATTCTGCTTCCAGCGCTGCGATCTACAGTGATGGAAGCGCAAAACCACTGCACAGTTTTGGCGAGGGTATGAGCTATACGAAATTTTCCTGTGATAAGGTGGAACTTATGGAAAATGGAGATCCGGGAATTACGCTTTCCTTTACACTGAAAAATGAAGGAACACGGAAAGGAACAGCGGTACCATCCCTTTATGTTCGCAGATTATCCGGATGTGCCGTCCCGCGTGTCAGGGAACTGAAAGGCTTTTGTCGTGTGGAACTTCAGCCGGGTGAGGAGAAGCGTGTAGAAATCTCGGTAACGCTAGAAGAGATGGATGTTGTAATGGTACCAGGCCGTGCCTATGTTCCGTGCAGAAACTATATTCTGATGCTCAGCGACGGACAGGAGGAATACTGGTGCGGAGAGTATCGGCCAAAAGACTGAATATTTTACTTAAATGGTGAAAATGGCAAAATATGTATTTCAAAATTAAAGGTTGACAAAAAACGGTATCCTGTCATATAATTTATGCATAAGTGAACAAAAGAGTGACAAGAAGTTAACAAAACATAAAAGAGAAGGCGCAACGGTGCATGTAAAAATCACTGCTGCGCTTTTGATTTTGTGAAAGGAATCATACAAACTGATGAAAATATTATGAAAGAAAATAAAAAAAGTGTAAAAATAGTTAAAAAGCAGAATCGATTTTTGTGTATTTTTTATGAAAACTTAAGATGTTAACGAAAATGGTTGACAAAAGTGTGAACCACAGATAAAATGAATTTATGCAAGAACGCCAGAAAAACCCGATAATTTTTGTGCGGATTGTGTATACCGTACAAAAAATACGGGCGGAATATCAACGTGGAATCACGAAGATGTTCACAAACGTTCACAAAAGGGGAAAACCGAGGACACAAGGTTTCATGCAGCCAAAAAGGAAGAATGGAGGAGAGATGTATGAAAGCAAAAACAACCAAAGCTAAGAAGAAAGGACGTACTGCCAGGGCGCTCAAGCGGGATATGTCGTTGTACCTGTTCTGTCTCCCAGGCATTATACTGACTTTCATCTTCAGCTACGTACCGATGTACGGCATTCAGCTGGCATTCCGAAGATACAATGCCAAAGCTGGAATCTGGGGCAGTAAATGGGTGGGAATGTATTACTTCAAGAGATTTTTTGAGTCCCCCTATTTTGCATCAACCATTAAGAACACATTGATTCTGAGCATGTACGGACTGATCGTATCGTTCCCGATTCCGATCATTCTGGCTCTGATGCTCAACTCTTTCCGTCATAAGAGATACCGCAAAGTGATTCAGACAGTTACCTACGCACCGAACTTCATCTCCACCGTAGTTATGTGTGGTATGATTATTCTGTTCCTGTCTCCATCCATCGGTGTTATCAATCAGATCATGCAGTTCTTCGGCGCAGATGCCGTGAACTTCATGGCGAAGAAAGAGTACTGGAGACATATTTATGTATGGACCGGTATCTGGCAGAGTACAGGATGGAGCTCCGTAATCTACTTTGCAGCTTTGTCCGGTATCAGTCCGGAGCTGCATGAGGCGGCACGCGTGGACGGCGCGACCAAGTTCCAGCTGATTCGCTATATTGACCTTCCTTCTATTATGCCGACAGCTACCATTCTTCTGATTATGAACTGCGGAAGTATTCTTTCCGTAGGATTTGAAAAAGCATACCTGCTGCAGAATGACCTGAACCTTGGTGTATCCGAGATTATCTCCACTTACGTGTACAAAGTTGGTCTTATTAACAACGATATGTCGTATTCTACTGCAATCGGTTTGTTTAACACCATCGTTAACATGGTAATGCTGATAACTGTAAACAAAATCTCTGACAAACTGTCAGGCAACAGTTTGTGGTAGGAGGAAGCAATATGAAAAAAGAAGCAGCGGTGGCAAGTACTGCGCCCAAGAAAAAAATGAAACGATGCAAAGAAGATGTCATCTTCGATACTGTCGTATTTATCATTCTGACAATTATCCTGTTTATTACAGCGTACCCGCTGTACTGGGTTATCATTTCTTCCATTAGTGATCCCAGCGCTGTATCCAGCGGTGATGTACTCTTGAGACCGGTCGGATTTACACTGAAAGGTTATGCGGAAGTATTCAAGAACAGCTCTGTTATGAGAGGTTTTGTAAATTCTGTAATTTACACGGTCTGCGGTGTTATGGTAAACCTGATTGTAACACTTCCGACTGCATACGCACTTTCCAGAAATAACTTTACCGGAAATAAGCCGATTACATTCTTTTACATGGTAACGATGTTCTTCGGCGGCGGTCTGATTCCTACTTACCTGGTTGTTAAGAATCTGTACCTGCTCAACACGATGTGGGCTCTGATCCTTCCGGGATGCTTAAGTGTATACAACATGATTGTGGCAAGAACTTTCTTCAAGTCCAATATTTCTGAAGAACTTTACGAAGCAGCAGAGATCGATGGCTGTACACAGGGACGCTTCTTCTTTAAGATTGCGCTTCCTCTGTCCAAAGCCATCATCGCCATCCTGGTATTGTACTATGGTGTAGGTCACTGGAACTCCTACTTCTCAGCATTGGTATATATCTCTGACAAACAGAAATATCCATTGCAGCTGGTACTGAGAAATATCCTGATCACTAACGAGACAGCACTGTCCCAGACCGCTACGACTGCAGAGGCAAGAGCAGCGATGAAGGAAAAACAGGAACTTGTAAACGTTATGAAATACTCTCTGATTATTATCAGTAGTATCCCGGTTATGGTAATGTACCCGCTGGTACAGAAACATTTTGTAAAGGGTGTTATGATCGGTTCTGTCAAAGGCTGATCCTTTGAAGATTATACCTAGAGTTTATCTGCTGTATACGTGAACATACGGCAGTTAAATAAACCCCATATATTAAGGAGGAAAGAAAATGAAAAGAAAAACAGTTGCGGCATTATTGACTGTAGTAATGTGTGCGTCACTGCTGGCAGGCTGTGGCAGCGACAGCGGAAGCACCAGTGGCAATTCCGGTGAAAAAGAAGCGAGCAGCGGAAGCGAGACCACGACACTTCCCGAAGCAGATGAGGACGGCAAAATTGATGGTCTGATGTATGCAGAAGGTCTTCCGATCGTTGACGAGGGAGCCTATGAGTTCTCCATCATGTGCGATGATTCCAGCGAGAGCGGCGAATTCGTTATGCTTGACATCTTTAAAGAGCAGACCAATGTAGACATTGATCTGAGAATCTTCCCGAACGAAACAGCTACCGAGCGTCTGAACCTGGATTTGAACTCCGGTGATTATGCAGATGTAATCGGAGGATGGATCTTAAGCGACAGTATGATCCTGACCTATGGTGTAAATCAGGGTGTGTTCATTCCTCTTGAGGACTATTTCGAAGAGTATTGCCCGAACATCTCTGCAATCTTGGATCTGCCGGGCGTAAGAGAGCAGATGACTGCACCGGATGGCCATATCTACACCATTCCGTATGCATGCGGTGATACAAGTGTAGGATATTCTCCGTATATCAATGGCAGATGGCTGGAGAATGTAGGAATGGAAATGCCTACAACAACAGAAGAATTTGAAGAAGTGCTGCAGGCATTCAAAGATCAGGATGCAAACGGCAACGGCGATGCAACGGATGAAATTCCATTCTCCGCAGACCCGAACAACAAACACATCGAGGCTATGACCGGATGGTTTGGTCTTCCGATGGATAAGAACGGCGTTGGTATCAAAGATGAGCAGGTTGTATACGCAGGTGTCAGCGATACATACCGTGAATTCCTCAGCTGGTTCAACAGCCTGTATGAGAAGGGTCTGATTGACTTAGAGCTCTTCACACAGGACAGTTCTACATGGGAAGGCAAAGGAAATAAGGATCTGTACGGCGTATCTATCGCATACGGCAGCAGTGAGTTCTCCGGAATTGCTCAGTCTTCCGAGAAGAGTGAATTTGATGTTATGCCTGTACTGAATACCGATAACGGTGGTATCTGGCTGCGTGATACAGAGGGCTTCTCCGTATACAGAACCCAGGCTGTCATCACTGACAATGCAGAGCATCCGGAAATCATCTGCCGCTGGTTCGATAATGCATTCGCTCTTGAGAATGGTATCGGCTGCAACAGAGGACCTGTAGGTGTAATCGTTAACAAAGAAGATGATGGCTATCATGTAATCGACACCAGCACACTTTCTGAGGAAGATCAGGAGAAATACAGCTGGAGCAACCTGTGGCCACAGTCTCTGCCAAAATATCTGCCGGCTGACTTTGAGTTCGTAGAAGAGAATCCGGTTTACGATGAGAAAGCAGCTATGGAAGAGATCTATGAGCCGAACCTGACCAAGTCTGTGGTTCCTACCTTCTGGATTGACCTGGACAAGATCGACACTTACTCTGATATCAGCACCGCTATTACAGATTACTTCAAACAGCAGCAGGCTATGTTCGTTTGCGGCGAGCTGGATGTTGACAACGATTCTGACTGGCAGTCTTATGTAGACGGTCTGTACTCTCTTGGCCTGGAAGACTGGCTGGAGATCCGTGGCGTTGAGACAATTGCTGAGTAATCGGACTGATTGATATACAAATCGAAGCAATACACATCTGATCAGATGTAGGATAAGCGCGGGCGATGGGGCCCGGTGATAAAAAAGGCATATTACAGTTTATTCGGTAATATGCCTTTTTTCTTAGCGAATATCCGGATAGAAGGATTCACAGGATGGGACTTCTATCCGTCAAAGAAAGGAGAAATAGAATAATTATGATGCAGGAATGGTTCAGAAAAGCAAAACTTGGAATTTTTATTCATTACGGAATTTATGCAGTGGGGGATGTCTCGGAGTCGTGGTCTTTCCACAACGGGAATATTTCCTATGAGGATTATATGAAGCAGTGCGAAGGATTTACCGCATCGGCATACGATCCGAAAAAATGGGCGGATTTATTCTGCAAGGCAGGTGCTTCCTATGTGGTTATGACATCGAAACATCACGATGGAGTTGCCTTGTTCGACACGAAGTACAGTGATCTGAATGTGTTAAAGAAAACACCGGCGGGCCGTGATCTGGTAAAAGAGTATGTGGAGGCGATGAGAGAGGCAGGACTGAAGGTGGGTCTTTATTATTCTCTGATCGACTGGTCAGATCCGAGGTACCGCAGTATCTATCCGGAGGGTGCAAAGAAGGAAGACTGTCTGGGAGAAATTTATTCTACACCGGCGGGCGGTGAAGAAGACTATGAGAAATGGGAAGAATTCCTGGCATTTAACAATAACCAGCTGCGGGAACTGATGACAAATTATGGTACGATCGATCTCCTCTGGTTTGATGGAGACTGGGAGAGAAGTGCTGCTCAGTGGAAGATGAAAGAATTCCGGGAATACCTCCACACGCTGAATCCGAATGTCGTGCTGAATTCCAGAATGCAGGGCTACGGGGATTATGAAACACCGGAACAGGGAATTCCGCTGTATGGACCGGAAGGAGAATGGGAGTTCTGCACGACCATCAATAATTCCTGGGGATATCGCCCGTCAGATAACGATTATAAGACCAGCGGTCAGATCATCCGGATGTTCTGTGACTGTATTACGCTTGGCGGCCGCATGCTGCTGGATATCGGACCAAAACCGGACGGGACACTGGACGAGAGACAGGAGCAGGTACTGCTGGATCTGGGCAACTGGATTCATGACAATGAAGAGGCGGTCTGCGGAACAGGAAAGGGTCTTAGTTACCATCAATTCCTTGGCGGCAGTACACTCTCAGAGGATAAAAAGACGATTTATCTGTTCGTCTATGACAAACCGCAGGAGGTACTCTGCGTAAAAGGAATCAAAACACCGGTAAAAAAGGTTACGGTACTGCACACCGGTGAAGAATTGAAATTTTCTTATACGGGATCTCTGCCGTGGAGCGGTATTCCCGGTACGCTGTGGATCTGGGCAGAAGATATGAGCATTCATCCGCATGCGACAGTTCTGAAGGTGGAGCTGGAAGGAGAAATCACCTATAATCTGGGACACGGAGAAGTGGTTACCTTTAATCAGTAATCTATCACCGATTTTTGGAAGGAGGAAAGGAAAATGAGCGATCAGGCAGAAATAAGAACGGAGCATCCGGAGGGAGTGCAGGAAGAAGTTACGCAGGATGCGGCACCGGAGGTTGTGAATCAAGGTGTACATAATTACAGCGCAGAAGACGAGTATGTCTGGCCAACGGATCCGCAGGTGCGGGAGAAGCTGGAATGGTTCCAGGATCAGAAACTGGCACTTATGATGCACTGGGGTCCCTATTCTCAGCTGGGACTGGTGGAATCCTGGGCTTTGTCAGACGATGATGCAGACTGGGCACGAAGAGGTGTGGACTGGGAAGTAAGCGGAGAAGAGTTTAAGAAACAGTATTTTGATCTGAACAAGACGTTCAATCCAATCCGGTTTGAGCCGGAAAAATGGGCAGAGATTGCTTCCGAGGCGGGCGTTAAGTATCTGATTTTTACAACCAAACATCACGACGGGTTCTGTATGTGGGATACCGCTTATTCCGATTATAAAATCACCGGAGAAGATTGCCCTTATCATACAGGAAAGTATTCTGATATCTGTGCGCATCTGTTTGAAGCATTTCGCAAAAAAGGAATCGGCATAGCGGCCTATTTTTCAAAGGCAGACTGGCACATTGACAGCTACTGGGCGAAGGGCTATCCCAGAGGAGATTATATGTGGCGCGGTCCTTCCTATGATCCGGCAGAGGACCCCGAAATGTGGGAACGCTTTGTGACTTTTACACAGAATCAGATCAAAGAGCTTGCTACGCGTTATGGAAAGCTGGACATCATGTGGTTTGATGCCGGATGGGTGAGAAAGGCACAGGGGCAGGATATCCGTCTGGGAGAAGTGATTGACCAGATTCGTACCTGGCAGCCAGGAATGCTCTGCGCAGACCGTACTGTGGGAGGAGCTTATGAAAATTATGTTACTCCGGAGCAGTGTGTACCGGAGAAACCACTGTCGGTACCCTGGGAGAGCTGTATCACACTTGGAACTTCTTTTTCTTATGCTTATGATGACGACTATAAATCTCCGCGGGAAGTCATTCTTCTGCTGACGGATATTGTGGCAAAAGGCGGAAATCTTGCGATTAATGTGGGACCGCAGCCGGATGGACGTCTCCCAAAGAAAGCTATAAAATCCTTAAAAGGCATGGGAGAGTGGCTGAAGGTTTACGGAGAGGCAATCTATGGCACCAGAGTCTGTGCACCGTTCAAAAAGGACAATATTGCCTTCACAAGAAAGGGAGAAACGGTGTATGCTTTAGAATTGTTTGAGAGCGAGGATGCTTTCGTTCCTGGACAGGTACTGCTTCCGTATACCGGTACGGTAAAGAAAGTTACCATGGTAGATACCGGCCGGGAAGCAGCATTTGAAGTAACATCGGAGGGTATTTTGGTAACAGTGCCGGGAGATACCGGTGAGAAGGCACCGATTGCCAGAGTCTACCGTCTGGAAAAATAAGGAAAAGGGATGAAAAAGGGAGGTGAAAAGCCTATGAAGAAAGTAATTGGCTATGTAAATACGAATGACCTGGCAAATGTGACCGAAGAGGATGCCAGATGCATGGATGTGATCAATATCGCATTTGGCGGTATTTGTGAAGGATCCGCAGTGTGGAATGCAGGAACAGCTGCTTTGAATATGGAACGGATCCGTAAATTTCATCCGGGGATTCGTATCGTGCTTTCTGTGGGAGGATGGGGAGCAGACGGATTTTCGGAAGCGGCCGCAACAAAGGAGAGCAGAAAGAAATTTGCAGAGAGTGCACTGGAACTTGTGAAAACTTACGGGCTGGACGGTATTGACATCGACTGGGAATATCCGGGAACCTCACTGGCCGGCATCGCTTCCAGCACAAATGACAGAGAAAATTATACACTTTTTCTTCAGGAACTTCGGAGTACGCTGGATGGATACCGTGAGGGAATGCTTGTGACAGCGGCCGTTGGCGGTGATGCTTATTTTGCAAAACTGACAGACATGGCAGCCGTTGGGCAGATTCTGGATTATGTGCAGCTGATGACCTATGATCTCCAGGGAGGATTTCAGAAAGTAACGGGACATCACGCAGCACTGTACCACAGCGGAGCAAACCTGATCGATGCCTGTGTGGATAAGGCTGTCCGTGTATTTTCGGATGCCGGGGTTCCAAAGGAAAAGCTGATTCTTGGAGTGCCTTTCTATTCCAGACAATGGGATGGAGTAAAAGGAGAGGGATGCCGTCACGGTCTTGGCATGGAGGCGGAGACGATCGGTGCTTACGGCGGAGACTACGGAGAACTCAAAGAGAACTGGATCGGCTGCAATGGATTTGTCCGCTACTGGGATGACGAGGCAAAGGTTCCGTATCTTTTTAATGGAAGTACTCTGATCAGCTATGATGATACAGAGTCGATCGGCATCAAGATGGATTATATGAAAAAGCAGGGCCTTGGCGGCGTGATGTTCTGGGAGTATAAATGTGATCCCAGCGGAGAACTGCTTCACTATATTAAACAGAAAATGGATGAATAAAGAAAGGATCTTACAGGAACGAAATGATGTTTTCAGAGCGTTTACAGCAATATGCGTCAGAAAAATTTGAAAATAGAAAAAAGTATTACGGACCTGTTCTGGATGAAATAGAAAAGGGGCTTGCACATTGCTCAGAGGAGGAAGCGGTACTGCTGCAATTCCTCTACGGAACCATGCCGGTGCGGGATGCAGGGGAATACGATTTTGAAGTGTTTCACGGCTACGTCCGCCATGCTGTTTTTCTGCGTAAAGAAGTGGCATGGTGCCGGGAGCTGCCGGAGGATCTGTTTGTGAATTATGTGCTGTATTATCGGATTAATTCGGAGGATATCACAGACTGCCGGGCGTTTTTCTATGGAGAAATCAGGGACCGCATTGCGGGAATGAGCCTTCGGGAAGCAGTACTTGAGATTAACTATTGGTGCGCAGAGCATGCAACGTATGAATCAACAGACGGACGGACAGCTTCCCCGATGACGATGTATCGTTCCGGCAAGGGACGCTGCGGAGAGGAATCCACCTTTACTGTGACGGCGCTGCGCAGTGTGGGAATCGCAGCGCGGCAGGTTTACGCACCGAGATGGTCTCACTGTGACGACAATCATGCCTGGGTAGAAGTGTATATTGACGGAGAATGGCATTTTCTTGGAGCGTGTGAACCGGAGGAAATTCTGGATACCGGATGGTTTTCCGAGCCCGCTAATCGGGCAGTACTGGTTCACACCCGCTGCTTTTCCGACTTTATGGAAGAGGGAAGAGAAGAGCTGATCTGCCGGGAAGGCGCTCTGAATTATTACAATGATACTTCCTTTTACGCCAGAACAGAAAAACGGACGATCCGTGTAGTGGATGAACATGGAGAACCGGTACCGTTTGCGCATGTGGCGATCGAGATACTGAATATGGCAGAATTTTTCCCGGCAGCTGTGATGGATACGGATGAAAAAGGTGAGGTATCTGTCACAGTCGGGAAGGGAGATTTTCGTCTTCGGGTATGGAATGGAGAACGTGCTGCAGAAAAAATGGTGGAATCTGCAGAGAAACCTGTGACAGTTCTTGTGCTTCCGTTGGGCGGAGCTGAAAAAGAGACGTATGAGGATGAATGGATACCGATGGAAATTCGTGCTCCAAAGGCAGTTTCCGTTCGCGAGGTTGTGGAAACGGAAGAACAGAAGGCCAAAAAGATCAGGAGATTTTCGGAAGCAATTGAACTGCGTACGGCCAGGTTCGATGCACTTTATGATAAAGAAAAGGCAGAACTCTATCCGGAAGAGCAGGAGATTCTTCTGCGGGCAGGAGAAAACTTTACGGAAGTCTTTGACTTTCTTTCCAAAGATGAAAATCCGGACCGCCGGCGGATGCTGCACGCGCTCGCATTAAAGGATGCAAAGGATTTGAAAGCAGAGGTTCTGGAGGATCATCTGGACTGCGAACAGGGGGATCTGCCGGATGATATTTACGTCAGGGATTTGCTTTGTCCGCGTATCTTCCTGGAGGAGCTGACACCGTGGAGAAGTCAGATACGTAGATGGTTCCGCGCAGAAGAAAAGGAAGAATTTTATCGGGCTCCGGAAAAGATCTGGACTTATATCGAAAGCCATATTACATATGATCCGGAAGTTGAGTATGAGACGATTTTTGCGACGCCGTCAGGCTGTCTGAAGATGGGAAGGGGAAGCCTGCTGTCGAAAAAAATCCTGTTTGTGGCAATCTGCCGCAGTATCGGAATTCCGGCACATCTGGACCAGGTTGAGCTGAAGATGGAATATTTCCGTGACGGAGAGTTCCATTCTGTTGGAGAAAAATCAGAGCAGGCTTTTGCAGCGCTGATTTTGAATGTTCAGGACGAGAGCGAGTGGAAATATGCTCAGAGCTGGAGTATTGCACGCTGTGACGGCATACAGTACACCACCTTGCATTTAGAGGAGGCTTCCTTTGTCGGACAAAAGATGAAACTGAAGCTGGAAAAGGGTGTGTATCGTCTGATCACCACATGCCGAATGCCAAACGGAGATCAGTGTGCAGCTTTTCGTATGTTTGAACTGAAGGCTGGAGATGAGAAAGAAATCACGCTTGAGATCATACAAAAAGAACCGGATGATATGCTGCTTCATGAGAAGCTGCCGGATGTGGTTCTGAAAACTTCTGAAGGGGAAGGTGTAGGATTGGAACAGCTGATCGGAGAGGAGCCGCTGCTTCTGGCATTTCTTGGAACCGGAGAAGAGCCCACCGAGCATGTACTCAATGAACTTCTGGAAATTGCAGATAAATGGAATGCCAAAGGAGCCCGTATGGCTGCTGTACTCCGTAGGGAGGAGGATCTGAAAAATGCAACACTGCAGAAAGCGCTTGCTGCGGTGCCGGGGATTCCGATTTTCTATGATCAGAGCGGTATTTCCGCGAAGATGGCAGAGCAGATGCAGGTGGATCCCAAAAAGCTGCCGCTTCTGGTACTTCTTTTGCCGCAGCTTGTGGGGGTATATGCCTGCGCAGGATATAATGTGGGAAGTGTGGGCTTGATGCTTGGACTAATGCAGGATATAATGTAGTGGATCAAATGAAAAAAAGTGTCCTGGTTTGGCGGTCTGCCAGATGAGGAACACAAAAAAGTCACGTATTAGGAAAGGCAAAGTACAGGTAAAAACGGGATGAGTTCTGCAAATACAAGAGAGGCGTTGGATGTGGCTTCGCTGGCAGGAGATATTCTGCTGGCCAGCGGAGCGGAGATTTTCCGTGTGGAGGAGACAATTGATCGGATCGCGCGGGCCTATGGAGTGGAGACCAGTGATGCGTTTGTCTTAAGCAGCGGTATTTTTCTGACGGCAGGGAGTGTGAAAGAACAGGATTTTGCGCGCGTGAGACATATTCCGCTGAGTGCGGCGCGTCTGGATAAGGTTGCGGCGGTAAATCAGCTTTCCAGGGAAATTGAGCGGGGGATGCATACCCCGGAAGAGGCAAAAGAACGCCTGATTTTGATTCAGCAGATGCCGCAGAAGAAAAACAGGACACAGGTGCTGGCTTCCGGTGTGGGAAGCGGCTGCTTTTGTTTTTTATTTGGGGGAGATCTGATTGACAGTATGGTGGCATTTGCAGCCGGACTTTTGCTTTATCTGTATTTGCTTTATCTTGTGAGGGGAAGACTTTCGAAGATTGCATCGAATATTACAGGAGGTGCATTGGTTACGTTTGCGGCAGTACTGATCTATGAAGCAGGCCTTGGACACCATCTTGGAGAGATCATTATCGGATCCATTATTCCGTTGGTGCCGGGAGTGAACTTTACCAATGCGATCCGGGATATTGCAGATCAGGATTATATTGCAGGATTTGTCAGACTGCTGGATGCGCTGCTGGTTACGTTTTGCATCGCGCTGGGAGTTGGTCTGGTGATGATCGGATATCATAAAATCATGGGGGGACCTGCGCTATGAATCTTCGGCTGATCTTGGAATTTGGAGCGGCGTTTGTCGGGACCATCGCTTTTGCGCTGCTCTTTCAGGTGCCAACGTGTTATTATCAGTACTGCGGCCTGATCGGAGGCTGCGGCTGGGTTTTGTATAAGCTTGTATTGCCTTTTTCTACAGCTCCTATGGCGACGTTTTATGCCACGGTGCTGGTCATTTTTCTTTCCAGACTGTTTGCGGTGAGAAAGCAGTGCCCGGTAACTGTCTTTTTGATTGCGGGAATTTTTCCGCTGGTGCCGGGAGCAGGGATCTACTGGACTGCTTATTATATTGTGACGAATGAACTGGAAGTGGCAGGACAGAAAGGCTTCATGACATTTAAAATTGCGGTTGCGATTGTTCTTGGAATCCTGCTGGTCTTCGAATTTCCTCAAAAATGGTTTCAGAAACGTACCCATTGATGGCATCAGCCCCGCTTCAGGGATTTTTTTAAAAGAATCTCTGAAGCGGGGCTGTTTTTGGAATGCAATCCGTTACTGTTCAGAGATCACAGGAAACAGAAATTGATTGCATTTATTGGAAAAAGGGAATAAGATAGGGTTATATTCAGACAGCAGTGTGCAGAAACGATGCATGGGACTGCTGAAAATTGATGAATGAGGAGGCATGTTTATGGAAGCTGTTATTTCTATGATTAACAACATTTTTGCTTTTGTCGGTCCTCTGTCGGATTTTTTATGGGATTTTCCGACGAATTTTGAGTGGTATGCCAATATTCCGATTCTGGGAAATCTGTCACTTGCCATTATTGTGCTGGTTGGCTCGGGACTGTATTTTTCATTCCGCCTGGGATTCATGCAGGTGACTCATTTCAAAAAGGGGGTGAAGATACTGACGGAGAAACGTTCCGTGAAGACCGGCATTTCGCCGCTGGCAGCCTTCTTTTTGAGTACCGCCATGCGGGTTGGTCCGGGAAACATTCTGGGTGTCACCGGAGCCATTGCGGTAGGAGGACCCGGCGCACTGTTCTGGATGTGGGTGTCTGCCTTTTTTGGGATGGCGACAGCGTATATGGAAGCAACGCTTGCTCAGATCTTTAAGGAGAAGAAAGGCGATGAGTATATCGGCGGATTGCCTTTCTATGGAAGAAAGCTGCTGGGAAATAAAGTCTGGATCGGTGTTGCACTGTCCGTCCTCTACATATTATATGCGCTTTGCTGCCTGCCGGCACAGGGATTTAATGTGGTTTCCTCCATTGGCAGAATGGGAGAGATTGTGACAGGTACTACCATTGACAGCCAGTCCATCTTTTATTATGCAGTCAGTGTTATTGTAGTAGTATGCGTTGCGGTGATTGCCTTTGGCGGTATCCGCAAAGTAACCAAGATGACGGATAAGATGGTGCCGGTGATGGCAGTGGTGTATGTCCTGACCGTTCTGGTACTGATTGTTGTGAATTTCAACCGGATTCCCTATTTCTTTGCCAGTGTCTTTGGCGGCGCATTTTCACCGGATGCCTTCTTTGGAGGTGTTTTTGGAACAGTTTTGGCGCAGGGTGTGAAGCGCGGACTGATGTCGAATGAGGCAGGACAGGGTACGATAACCATGTCAGCTGCTACGGCGGATGCCAAACATCCGTGTGAGCAGGGAATGGCAGCTTCCATTGGAGTCTTTCTGGATACCATAGTGATCTGCACACTGACCGGATTTGTGGTTGTTATGGCACATTGCTGGACCGGACCGGATGCTGAGGCATGGATGGCCATGGATAAACTGCCCAAGTTTACGGCATCGGTGGCGGAGATGACACCGGGGACCGCATTTAATTCAGTGATTACTTTCCTGGTATCTCTTTGCTTTGGCCTGTTCGCCTTTACCACGGCACTTGGAATGGTGAGCTTTTCTGAGATTGCGGCGAACCGAATCAAAAAGAGTGAACCTTTTATCAATGTCATCCGCGGGCTGGCACTGCTTACTATGGCATTTGGCATTGTCTGCAATCTGGCAGGGCTGGAGCTTGGCAACCTGTGGGCATTTTCGGATCTGGGAAATATCCTGATTGTTTATGCCAATGTCCCGATTCTTTATGTCGGATCCCGGTGTGTATTTCGGGCGACAAAGCATTATAAGAAACAGGACGGAACGCCGTTTACTTCAAAAGTAGCGGGGCGCGATGACTGTGATTTCTGGGATGAGAAAGCCAGAAGAAAAGAATAAAGGAGTTAAAGAGAAATGATTACGAGAGATGAAGCACTGGAACTTTTGAAAAAATATAACAGGGAGCCGTTTCATATCCTCCATGGTCTGACCGTGGAGGGCGTGATGCGCTGGTACGCGAAAGAACTGGGATATGGTGACCGGGAGGAATACTGGGGTCTGGTAGGACTTCTCCACGATATCGATTTTGAACTTTATCCGGAGGAACATTGCAGGAAAGCACCGGAACTTTTGCGAGAAGGCGGCGTGGAAGAGGATATGATTTATTCCATATGCTCTCACGGATATGGGATCTGTGTGGACCTTGAGCCAAAGGAGGAGATGGAAAAGGTTCTGTTTGCTGCGGACGAACTGACCGGACTGATTGGGGCGGCTGCTCTGATGCGTCCGTCCAGGAGTGTTATGGATATGGAAGTGAAAAGCCTGAAGAAAAAATATAAGGATAAGAAATTCGCAGCCGGATGTTCCCGCGAGGTGATTACGCGCGGAGCAGAGATGCTGGGCTGGAGCCTGGAGGAACTTTTTGAAAAAACGATTCTGGCGATGAGATCCTGCGAGGAACAGGTAAATCGGGAAATGGAAAGCTATCAGCAGTAACTGCTGTGCTAAGAAAAAGTGAGCGCTGTCCCAAAAGAGGAAAACGGACAGCGCTCACTTTTTATCCGAAAAAACGGATGATATTTCATATTTGCGGCCTTCTTGGCCGGTGTCATTTAAATTTTCTCATGGTTTTTAAATTTGTTGATTACTTTCTGGATACGCTCGGCCGGATCAAGAAGTTTGCTGATCGAGGTATCGTGATTCAACGTATCAATGATGAGCGCGATATACTTGCTCAGGTCACAGCTGATATAATATGGTTTTTCCAGAAGCTCCGGTGTCTGATAGACCAGATTGGTGGTGAGCACCTTGGTAAACAGACCCTGCTCATAAGCTTTGTCAAATTTGTCAAGACCATTGGTGAACAGACCGAAGGTTGAGCACATATAAATATTACGTGCTTTGCGGTCTTTGAGCAGCTTTGCAACCTCAATCATGCTGTCTCCGGAGGAAATCATATCATCAATAATGATCATGTCTTTCCCTTCCACATCAGAGCCGAGGAACTCATGGGCAACGATGGGGTTGCGGCCATCGATGATGGTAGAATAGTCTCTGCGCTTATAAAACATACCCATGTCAACGCCCAGGTTGTTTGCCATGTAAATAGCACGGCTCATACCGCCTTCATCGGGGCTGATGACCATCAGATGGTCGCTGTCCAGCTTAATATCCGGAGAATTGCGGAGAATGTTTTTGATAAACTGGTAGGCTGGCTGAATCGTCTCGAAGCCGTGCAGCGGAATGGAGTTTTGTACACGGGGATCATGGGCATCAAACGTGATAATGTTTTCCACACCCATATTCACCAGCTCCTGCAGCGCAAGTGCACAGTCGAGAGATTCTCTTCCGGAACGCTTATGCTGGCGGCTTTCATAGAGGAACGGCATAATTACATTTACTCTTCGTGCTTTTCCGCCGACAGCAGCGATGACCCTTTTCAGATCCTGGTAATGATCATCCGGAGACATATGGTTTGTGTGGCCGCAGAGAGAGTAGGTAAGGCTATAGTTGCAGACATCTACGAGAATATAGATATCGTCGCCGCGTACAGACTCGTTGATGATACCCTTGGCTTCACCTGAACCGAAACGCGGTACCTGGGATTTGATGATATAACTGTTGCGCTCATAGCCTTCGTAGGCGGCTACGTATTTTTCTGCGAATTCGCCCCCGCGGCCTTTGCGCCAGGTTACGAGGTAATCGTCTACTTTTTTGCCGAGTTCTGCACAGCTGTTCAACGGAATAATTCCAAGTCTTCCCACCGGAAGTGTGTCAAAAT
Source organism: Fusicatenibacter sp. (assembly GCA_022766945.1). GTDB lineage: Bacteria > Bacillota > Clostridia > Lachnospirales > Lachnospiraceae > Fusicatenibacter. Next base: position 35,440 of record JALEOU010000001.1, read on the forward strand.
GTCCTTCAGTTCCCTTGCTCATGCTTTGGTTCCTCCCAAAAGTTTTTTCTGGATACGAATATCGTTTCCAAAGAGTTTGATAATTGTATAGTTGCTGGAAATTCTTGAAAAGGTACGCTCTGAATAAGTATCCGCAAACCGGTCCAGGGGAAGATTTGTGGAGATGATTGTGGATTTCTTCCGCAGAATCCGCTCATTGATACAGAGGAAGAGCTGGGAAGAGACAAAGCTGTTTGTCAGTTCCGTACCTAAATCATCAATAATCAGAAGGTCACAGTCAAAAATATTGCTGTGCGCATCTTTTGCTTCCTCCGAATTGGAGAAAGTATAGCGGGCAAACAGATCGAACAGATCAAAGGCGGTAAAATAAATCACACAGTAAGACTGTTCGATCAGTTCCCTGGCAATACAGTGGGAGAGGAACGTCTTTCCCACACCGGTATCACCGTAGAAAAACAAATTTTCAAAAGAACGTCCGAAATTTCGGACAAAAGCCCTGCTTTTCGCCAGGGCGGCAGCGGCGGTTTCTCTGGAAGTCAGAGAGGTTGCCTGACTTTTCAGATCGTCGGAATAGTATTCCAGCGAAAAATGATCAAAGTTTTCCACCTGCAGAACCTGTTCCAGATTGGACTGATGGTAAAGCAGTGAAATGGCAGCCTTGCGGAAACAGGAGCATTTCTCTGTTCCGTTGATATATCCGGTATCCCGGCAAAGGGGGCAGTCATAGGAGAGTTCAAGGTAATCCGGAGGAAATCCGTTGACTGAAAGCAAAGCCGCGCGCTCTTCGGCACGGTCTGAAATCGCAGCCTTCAGATCCAGATCCGGTGCATTTTCACCGCACAACATTGCCTTTGCCTTGCGCACAGAGAGAGAAGCGATTTCGCTATCGATCTCTGAGAGCCGCGGGACTTTTGTATAGGCGATGCGGATGTGTTCCTGAAGTTCCCTCTGATGGCGAAGCTGCCGTTCATTATACATACGCATAATCTGATCGTACTGAGGATTTGTAAGTGCCATAAATTCTTCCTTATATTCCGGAAGCACAGCACGTCTGTGATGACGGCGCTTCCTGTGGTTACTGATTCAAAAGCTGCTCTTCCAGTTTGCTGTAATCGTATGCTCTCTGATGAAAATTGTTGAAGCGATTGGTCTCAGAGGTCTGTCGGGGCTGCTCTTTGGGAGTTTTGCTCCCTTTCTTATGCTCAGCATCCCGAAGCTTTACATCTTCCATAGTCTGCACGTTCTGCTCTTTCCATTTTGAGAGGATACCCTCCGCATATTTGAAGCTGGGCTGTCCTGTCTGTGCCACGGTACGCTGACAGGCCTCGCGGATCAGATCCATAGAAAAACCATATTCAGAAAGCCACCGCTCCATATATTCTGCTTCTTTGGGAATCGGATTGCGATTGCGGATTCCGAAAGCTTTTAAGATGGCAAAATAGTTTTTATTCCAGGTAGTTGTCTCCTGCTTTGCCATTGCGACCGTGGTGATCCCTTTCTGATGCCAGGCGAGTCCCACTTTTTCAATGTAATGGATGCTTGTGCTTCCCTTGGAAACACAGTATTCGATCAGGTATTCCAGAAGCTCTGCAGAAAAATGAAGCTCATCGTAAAAATAGAGCAGTCTTCCTGCGTCTGTGGAACTCAAAGTACGGCCCAGATACTGTTCTGCCAGGAAAATCAGCTGACGGATCTCCTCGTTTTCTTTTAGAACGGCAATGCGGGAACCTGAAAGGGAAACCGGCTTTGGAGTGGATTTCTCTGTGGCAGGGGAAGCATCCTCTGTTCGGACAGAAGCCTCCATTTGGGCCGCTTCCTTTGGAGCGCGTGCCGGCGTTTGATCAGCATCCGGCAAAATGACCGGATTCCGGGAAGATGGATAGGGCAGGAAGCAGATTCCTGTGGGAAGCGCTTCCCCACTCTGATAGGAAAGGGCAAGCAGACCCTGCTTCTCCCAGTATTTTAATGCACGCACAATATCATTCTCTGTGCAGGAGAAAAAATCTGCCATAGAGGAAAGACTGGGGTTTGCTGTCGGATCCCTGGAAATTTTTAGAAGATAAAGGTATACCTTTACAAATTCGCCATTCGCGGCCGGCATATACTGATCCAGAAAGACATCCGGGACAGCGGTTACGCTTTGCAGGCAGTCGCTCTGTAATGTCAGCTTACTCATGAAAACACCATCCTATTCTATGCAGGTTATCTTATTTTGCGGTAATGGATTTGTCTGCTGGGGCAGACAGCGCGATCATCATCGGGAAAAAAGAGCATAAAAGATCTCTCAACGTTAAAACCCTGATCGCATATCCAAGTATAACACAGAGTTTTCCACAAGTGAATATCAAATTTTGGAAATCTGCCGGATACTGTTCAGGCGGCAATGGACACGCGGATTCCTTCAATGGGGATAAGTTGTGGATAATGTGGATAATGTGGAGGAAAAGTTGGGGGTTGGGGATTATTGGTTACCTTGATGTCGAAAAAAGGCTGGATTCATCGGGTTTTGCGAAAAATCAGGGGAAGAATTATGTAAACGGTTTTATACACAGGAAATCCACATGGAGATGAATGCAAAAATGTGCATAAAAATGTGGATAATGTGGATAACTACTGAGAAATGGCTTAAAATCAACATTTTGAGTGTTGATGGAGCTGTGTAATGTGGAGGAGCAAAACTGGTGCAGGAAAGAAAAGCTGCCAAAGAGTTTTAAAATGGGACTCTTTGGCAGCTTTTTCTTAAGCTTCACCGAGCAGATGCTCGCCGACTGTTACGATATCACCAGCTCCCATGGTGATCAGAAGGTCACCGGAAGAGAGGTTTTCCAAAAGATGGGTTTCAATCTCATCAAAAGTTGGGAAATATTCACAGCAGGTGCCGAGCGCCTGGATTTTTTCCTGGAGATCTTTCGAGGAGATTCCGATGGTGTTTTTCTCTCTGGCGGCATAGATTTCAGCCAGAACTACATGGTCCGCCAGTGTAAGGGCCTCTGCAAATTCGTCCAGGAGTGCCTTGGTGCGGGTATAAGTATGCGGCTGGAAAACACACCAGAGCTTTTTGTGAGGATAATTCTGTGCTGCAGTCAGTGTGGCACGGATTTCCGTTGGGTGATGAGCGTAATCATCAATAATCTGTACACCGCCTATGGATCCTTTATACTGGAAACGGCGGTCCGTTCCGGTAAAGGAAGAGAAACCTTCTGTAATTGCATTATCCGGCAGCTGCAGCTCATCGGCAAGGGCGATGGCCGCCAGAGCATTGGAGACATTGTGAATACCGGGAATCCGAAGGGAATAATGTCCCTTTTTCTGGCCGCGGTACAGGCAGTCAAAGGAAGGATGACCAAACTCATCGTAAGTGATGTTGGAGGCGGTGTAATCCACCGGATGGCTATCGTCCAGACCGTAGGTTACCACGTGGCAGGTAAGGCCTTCCGTGACATATTCGTATTTTGGCGTATCAGCATTGATAATCAGCAGACCGTTCTCGGGCAAAAGACGTGCGAATTCACGGAAAGAATGGCGGATGTCATCAATATCTTTGAAAAAGTCCAGATGATCGGCATCCATATTCAAAATGATGCTGATTTTCGGGAAAAAACTGAGAAAGCTGTTGGTATATTCACAGGCTTCTGTTAGAAATGTCTCGGAATTTCCTACGCGGATATTTCCGCCGATAGACGGAAGAATTCCGCCCACAGAAATCGTGGGGTCGCAGTCGGCTGCCATCAGAATATGAGAAACCATGGAAGTTGTGGTGGTTTTTCCGTGTGTGCCGGATACGGCGATCGGTGTATCATAATTGCACATGATCTGGCCGAGCAGTTCTGCGCGGGTCAGCATGGGAATGCCATGTTCTTTCGCGGACTGAAATTCCGGATTGTCCGGGTGAATCGCGGCGGTATAAACGACAAGATCGATTTCGGGAGTGATGTTGGATGCTCTCTGACCATAGAAAACGTGAGCGCCAAGGCTTTCCAGATGATCTGTCAGGGCGCTTTCCTTTGCATCGGAACCGGAAATGACGAAACCTTCCTTTAATAAAATTTCGGCAAGGCCGCTCATACTGATACCGCCGATACCGATAAAGTGTATATGGATTGGTTTACTAAAATCTACGGTATACATAATATCTCCTTGAATTGCATTTGTATTCGTACACGGACAAAAAATATCCGGAACTGTCTATAAGTATACACGTATTTTGAAAAAAAGTAAATCATGGTTTCGTGAATCCATTTGGCTTATGATGTCGGGAGCTAAAAAAAGAGATGGAAAAATTTTACAAAAAAGTACACAAAATTGCTTTGGTTTTTGACACGCTTTTTTCAGTACAAATAAAAAACATGGGATAAATATTATATAAAAGATGAAATGCAATGTGTTTGTTGAAGTGAAAAAGTTGACGAAAATAGGTTAAATATGGTGAAAAATTAGTAAAAATGACCGAGAAATCGAACGGAAATTGTAAAAAATAGTCACCCGCCTGGAGAATAAGAACAATTACTTAGGGCAAATGTCATAAAATGCCGTAAAAAAATCGAGAAGATTTATAAAAAATGTTCACAATTAGTTCAAACTGTGGTATAATCTAAAATCATATACGACAAGAGGTGATTGCATGATTAAGAAAGAAATGATAGCAATGCTGCTTGCTGGCGGACAGGGCAGCCGTCTTGGTGTGTTAACTGAAAAAGTGGCAAAACCGGCAGTGGCATTTGGCGGTAAATATCGGATCATCGATTTCCCGCTCAGTAACTGTATCAATTCTGGAATTGATACAGTCGGTGTATTGACACAGTATCAGCCCTTGCGACTCAATACCCATATCGGAATTGGTATTCCGTGGGATCTGGATAAAAATGTTGGCGGAGTAACCGTTCTTCCTCCCTACGAAAAGAGCACAAACAGTGAATGGTATACCGGTACGGCGAATGCCATTTATCAGAACATGGCATATATGGAGACGTTCAATCCGGATTACGTTCTGATTCTTTCCGGAGATCATATTTATAAGATGGATTACGAGGTAATGCTGGATTACCATAAGGCAAACAATGCGGATGTTACGATCGCGTGTATGCCGGTTCCAATCGAGGAGGCCAGCCGTTTTGGTATCATGATTACGGACGGCACCGGAAGAATCACCGAATTTGAGGAAAAACCGGAGCATCCGAGAAGCAATCTGGCATCTATGGGTATTTACATCTTCAGCTGGAAGGCATTAAAAGAATCTCTGACTGCACTCAAGGATCAGCCGAGCTGCGACTTTGGTAAGCATATTCTGCCGTACTGCAGAGATAACGGTAAGAGACTTTTTGCATATGAGTTTAACGGATACTGGAAAGATGTCGGCACCCTGGGATCCTATTGGGAAGCCAATATGGAATTGATCGATATCATTCCGGAATTCAACCTGTATGAGGAATTCTGGAAGATTTACACGAAAGGCGATATTATTCGTCCGCAGTATATTTCAAACGAAGCGATTGTAGACCGCAGTATTATCGGTGAAGGTGCGGAGATCTATGGCGAGGTACATAATTCCGTGATCGGAGCGGATGTCGTGATAGAGAAGGGCGTTGTGGTGCGGGATTCCATTATCATGCGTCACAGCTGTATCGGAAGCGGCACCCAGATCAATAAGGCAATCATCGCTGAGAACGTAACGATCGGCAAAAATGTTGTTATGGGCGTAGGTGAGGAGGCTCCGAATGTATTGAAGCCAAATATCTACGGTTTCGGCCTTGTAACAATTGGTGAGAATGCTGTGATACCGGATGGCGTGACTATTGGCAAAAATGTCTGCATTTCCGGCAGAACAACACCGGAGGATTATCCTGGAGGAGTTCTTCAGAGCGGCGGAGCAATTGTAGAAAAGGACGGTGAATAATATGAGAGCACTCGGAATTATTCTTGCAGGCGGTAATAACAGCAATAAAATGAGAGAGTTATCCAATAAAAGAGCCGTTGCAGCGATGCCCGTAGCCGGCAGTTACAGAAGCATTGATTTTGCTCTGTCGAGCATGGCTAACTCTCATATTCAGAAAGTAGCAGTATTGACACAGTACAATGCCAGATCACTGAATGAACACCTCAGTTCTTCCAAATGGTGGGATTTCGGAAGAAAACATGGCGGACTGTTTGTATTTTCTCCGACGGTGACAGCGGATAACAGCTGGTGGTACCGCGGAACTGCAGATGCGATTTATCAGAATCTTTCCTGGCTGAAGAACAGCCATGAGCCGTATGTAGTTATTGCATCCGGAGATGGCATCTATAAACTGGATTTTAACAAGGTTCTGGAGTATCACATTGCAAAGCGTGCAGATGTCACGGTTGTCTGCACAAATTCCCGTGAAGAGGATACCAGCCGTTTTGGTGTCCTGAAGATGAATGAAGACTGCAGAATCGAGGAGTTTGAGGAGAAACCGATGATCTCCAACTCCAATGTAATTTCTACCGGTATCTATGTGATCCGCCGCCGTCAGCTGATTGAGATGATTGAGCGGTGCGCACAGGAAGACCGTCATGATTTTGTAAAGGATATTTTGATCCGTTATAAGAATCTGAAACGGATTTACGGATATAAAATTGATACATATTGGAGCAACATTGCAACGGTAGAATCTTACTACCGCACAAATATGGATTTCCTGAAACCGGAAGTGAGAAACTATTTCTTCGGAGAATACCCGGGTATTTATTCCAAGATCGATGATCTTCCTCCGGCAAAATATAATCCGGGAAGCTGCGTGAAGAACTCGCTGGTGGCAAGCGGGTGCATTATTAACGGTCAGGTTGAGAACTCTGTTCTGTTCAAAAAAGTGTATGTCGGCAATAATTGTGTCATCAAGAATTCCATTATTCTGAATGATGTGTACTTAGGAGACAATACACACATTGAGAACTGTATTGTGGAGAGCCGTGACACAATCCGCGCAAATTCTTACCATTGCGGCGAAGATGGAATTAAGATTGTGGTGGAAAAAAACGAAAGATACGCCATCTAAAGTGAATGAGGTGAAAGGGGCAAAAGCTATATGGACATTACAGATGTTAGAGTACGGAAAGTTGCAAAAGAAGGCAAAATGAAAGCGGTTGTTTCTATTACAATCGATGATGAATTTGTGGTACATGACATTAAGGTGATTGAAGGAGAGAAGGGGCTGTTTATTGCGATGCCAAGCCGCAAGGCGACAGACGGTGAATATCGCGATATAGCACATCCGATCAATTCAGGTACAAGAGAGAAGATTCAGAGAATTATTCTTGAGAGATTTGAAGAAGCGATGGCGGAAGAGGACGTCGCAGCAGAGGCCTAGTATGAGGAGGGATCCCCGCAGGGCACCATCAAATGGTGACTGCGGGGACTTTTTTTAAGTATGGGCTTTAGCCTGTTGAGGGCATTGGAGTTTTTCGTGTTCCGAAAAACGGAAATGCCCGAAACCAAAAACCACCTGCTTTGCGGGTGGAGTCAAATCGTTATACAAAAAAATCACCTTTCCGTTACAATAGAGTTGTTCAGGCACTATTGTAAGAAAGGAAAGGTGATTTTATGGCAAAA